>JACCYR010000433.1 GCA_013696385.1 Acidobacteriota bacterium | reverse complement strand
TTCTAATAAATAATGGGATTAAAAGTGTAATAAATTGTCGAATCGGACTAACGAAAAAATAAAGAAATGCTAAAATTGCAAAGCTGTCTGAAGCATGTAGAAAAATCTGCGGATAGTAATCTAAACCAAATGAAATATCGGATTTCGGCGGTGTATAAAAAAATCCATAAATACTTTCTTTTGTTACCGCGCTATAAGCAAAGAGGATTATAATGCACATTAACCAGAATAATTGAGATAACCAAAAACTTTTCTTTGAATTAAAAAACAGCAGGACAAATCGTGTAGCGAAAAATAAACTTACAAGAATGTGAAAAACAACCGAAATTAAAAACTTATCCCAATTATTTATTAAATATTCTTGATTATAATAAACGGCGCGAAATATCGAACTCAGACTAAAAATAGCGACAATTGAAATAAGAAAGGCAGCTAACTGCGAAATAAATCGCGTTTTTTGAAAAAGTCTTTGACACTCTTCGAGCCATTTTGCAAACATAATTTTTCCTCAAGTTGTTACAGGTAATTCTACTACAAACTTCGCGCCCTTTGGAGAATTATTTCCAGCGCGAATTTTTCCGCCGTGTTCGCTGACGATTCTTTGCACAATCGCCAAACCCAAACCCGTGCCGCGCCCTTTGGTTGAAAAATAAGGTTGAAAAAGTTTTTGAAAATCAGACGGCGAAATTCCGCTGCCGTTATCGGCGACTTCCGCGACGATTAAATCACGCGCCGCATCGTGATAAGTTTTGATAAAAATTCGTTTGTCGGTTTGTGTTTTATCAAACGCTTCGAGCGAGTTTTCGATTAAATTAACGAACACGCGCCGCATTTGTTCTTCATCAATCATTGCATTCGGCAGGTTTTCGGCTGAGTTTAGTTCGATTTGCACATTTGAAAATCGGTCGTCGTAAAGAGCAGCAACTTGTTTAATAACTTCGTTCAAATTGCCGCTTTCTAATTTCGCATTCGGAAGGCGTGCATAACGCGAAAATTCATCAACCATTGCTTTTAAGCTGTTGACTTCGCGCAGAATCGTTGCCGTTCCTTCGTTTATAACTTTTGCAGTTTGGTCTTCGGTCTGCGGTTTTTGGTTTTCGCTTTTCGCCGTAAAAACTTTCAACAAACTTTGGACTTTGGACTTTGGACTTTGGACTGCCGCGAATCGCTTGGCGATTCTTTCCGCCGAAAGTTGAATCGGTGTCAGCGGATTTTTTATCTCATGCGCCATTCTTCGAGCAACTTCCTGCCACGCCGAAGCGCGTTGCGCGGCAAGCAGTTCGCTCAAATCTTCTATCACTAAAACCACGCCGCTTGATGTGTTTTCAAAGTTTTTCGGCAAGGCTGTGGCGGTTAGCGCAACAGGTAAAGTTTCGCTTGTTTCCGCGCTGCCGTCGGCGTGTTCGCGCTGCAAAATGGTTTGTTCGCTGGCTTGCCCGATGCGTTTTGCCCGCACCAGAAGTCTTTCCAAAATTGCACGATTTTCTTTATTAACGAGTTGCTTTAAACCAAACTGCGTGAAATCGGCATTTTCAAGTTTGAGCATTTGACGCGCCGCTTTGTTTATTGTCGTTACGCGGTTTTCGCCGTCAAAGGAAATCACGCCGGTTGAAAGCGACTGTAAAATTGTTTCGATATATTTGCGCCGTTCGCTTAATTCGGCGGAGTTTTCTTCGAGTTTGGCGGACATCTGATTAAAGGTCGAAATAAGCAAAGCAAGTTCGTCTTCCGCAAGAACGTCAACGCGATGCGCCAGATTTCCCCGCGCAATCTCGTCCGCGCCTTCTGCCAACGCTTTAATCGGGACGGTCAAACCACGCGCAATATAAAATGCCGTCCAGCTTGAAGCAAAAATCAGCATGAAAGTCAGAACGCCGAGCGTTAAAAATCCAAGCTGCCTAATCGTAACTTGCTTTTGCTTTAATTTTTCAAACTCAATCAGCGAATTTTCGACTGCTTGACTGACATTTCCCGCCGGACGCAAATCCGGCACAATCACCAGTCTTCTGCCGTCCGAGAAATTCGCCGCCGCCGCATCAAAACCTTTCCCGTCCGACAAAATTTGTTCATCGAAATTGCCTCGATGAGCAAATTCAAGTGTTTTATCGAGTTCAGTTTTTTGGTCGGCGGTAAGATTTTTTTCGCTTTCGGCTAAAACTCTGCCATCTTTGGCAAGAATTTCGAGCCGCGTCAAATTTCCCGCTGAAACCAATTGCTGCAAATCCTGATTATTTATATCGCGCTTTTCCAAAACCTGTGCCAGCATATTGGCAGTTTCCTGAAGTTTGACGGTTTGGTCTTCGATTGATTGAAACTGCACCTGACGCGCTTCGCGGATACCTTTTTCGGGAATATCCGTGAACCAGCGGTCAAGCGCACGGTTCATAAACAGGTAAGAAAAAACCGCCATAGCGATAATCGGTAAAAGGCTGATGGCGAAAAAATAGAGCCACAGGCGCGTTTTGATTTTTGAACCAAGTTGCGAAGCGCGTCTTTCGCGCCAAAGTTTCAGCAGACTGCGAATAAAAATAAAGCCGAAAATGACAAAAGCAAAGAAATTGAGCGACGAGAGCGCGTAAAGCAGAAGCGTGTCGCTGACCGAAGCAACCGTTAGGTTTTTCCAGAGATTCGACGATTGCAAAAGCACCAAAAACGTCAGCAAAACCAAAACCAAACCGCCGAGAATCCAAGGCGGCGTGCGTCTTTTCGGTTTATTTGCTTTTGCTTTCGCCATTCTGAAAGTTTAGCATAAAAGTCTAAAGT
>JACCYR010000412.1 GCA_013696385.1 Acidobacteriota bacterium | reverse complement strand
TAATTTGTCCGTCAACTCTCGCCGTGCCGCGCATTTTTTGGATACGACTTCCAATTCTCAAAGCCATAACTTCTAAAACAAGCGTGTCGCCCGGCACAACCGGACGGCGAAAACGTGCTTTTTCAATGCCGCTGAAAAAAGGAATTTTATTGGTGCGGTCTTCAAATTCCCGCAGCGCGAGAATCGCGCCGACTTGCGCTAACGCTTCAATAATCAAAACGCCCGGCATAACGGGCGCGTCGGGAAAATGTCCTTGAAAAAAGTATTCATTAGTTGTTACCTGTTTAATACCAACAATGCGCTCCCGCGGCACGAGTTCGATAATTTTATCAACCAGCAAAAACGGGTAACGATGAGGCAAAATTTCTTGAATGGCGCGTGAATCAAGAATGGTCATAAAATTCGGAACATAAAATACAGCAGTCAGAAGCCGGAAAATTTCTTCCGCCGACTGCCGACTGCTGATTAATTATATAAGTAATCGTTCAAAATTAGGCGTGAGTGTTTTGAGTTCCAACTTTAGTTGGCTCTTCGCAAAGTAAAAGCTAACTAAAGTTGGAACTCAAAACTTTTTTGTCTAATCTAATTCTGCACGACCAATTAATTTATTTAGGTTTGACTACCGTTGCCGTGCTTGCCGGACGCGCATTATAAAAAGTGATAAATTCTTTGGTTATATCAAATTTACCATTAAATCCCATCAAGATTCCGGCTTCTTCCAATTTAGCTCCGTCTAAAATAACGGCGTATCCTTTTTGGATGGTGAAGTCCTGCAAGGCTTTCATAATATCCTGATAAATCGGACCGACGATAGCTTGATAACGTCGCTGATACTGAGCTTTGGCATCTTCTTGTTTGCGTTTAATATCAAGACCTAACCTCTCAAGGTCGCCAGCCTTTTTCTGAACTTCTGATTCAGGAATCGGCAATTTTCCGCCGCTTTGAATAGTAGTTTGTATCGTATCGAGTTCTTTTTTAAGTGCTTGATATTTAGTAATTGAATTATTTAAATCCGTCTGAGGTTGTTTAAATTCACCCTCAAGACTATTCAAAGCACTAATGTATTTAGTAATGCCTTCTTTGTCATCAAAGGCAAGCGTGTTAATTAAACCGACTTTACCGTCCGCCGCCGATGCTTGGGCGAAAGCCGATACCGCAAAGATAACCGCGAAGATAAAACTAGCGGCAATTAAACGAAATGTTCTCATTTTTTGTAATACTCCTTAAACTTATACAAGGCTGTTTAGCTTTTTAACTGATGCCTTTTAGAATCTTAATTTTTGAAAATTGTTGCTTATGATTTTTACGAAAAATAAAAAGAAAGCAATAGTAAATTACCAACAAAGTGATTGTCAATTTCAAAAAATTTACCGCTTGTTTTTATCTTTTATAACTCAAATTTTTAGAAAGTTCTTCCGACCGTAAAGCGAAAGCCGCTTCTTTTTTCGGGCAAAAACACACCCGGCGCACCTTCGATAGCTCCTATTTTCGCAGTTGGATTGTAATAATAAATCAAGCGAAACGGCACATTCACCACCGGAACTTGGACGCGAAGTTCCATGCCGACGCTTGTGCGAAAATCTCCGATGCTGTCAAACAAACTATCATTAACCCGCAAAACTCTGTTATCTTGCGCTTCGCCGCGCAGATTAAACGCCTGCAAACCTTGCGGTAGACTTACCGGACAGCCAAACCGATTGCCTCGGCAGAAATTTCTTATAAATTCGTCGGTTGTCAAGACGTGATCATTAAACAACACGGGAAATCCAAAACTGCCTTCAAGTCTGGGATTATTTCGGAGAAAAATCTGGTTTAATGTTCCTGCGCCGATTAACAAATCATCCGACAAGAAATTACTATTGATGTTTTCCGAACCGGTTTTTCTTAAATTGAATGCCGTGCCGACATCAGCAAAAGCTGCTAAAGAAACCGGACCAAAAATCGGAATGCGATACTCGAAGTTTCCTAAAAGCTGCGTATCACCGGGAATTATTTGATAAGTTGTCGAAATAAATGCCGAATTTGCTCCGCTCGCGCCGGTAAAAGTTCCAACTTGAGCCAATTCATTAACTAAATCGCTATTTAAGCCAGAAATTGGCGTCGGCGTGCCGTTTATATTGCTGGCGACAATAACGTTGCGGCTGGTAATAAACCTATCCAACGGCGTAAGCGGACCGATTGAGCGGCGGTCATAACCGCGAATGTCATATTCGCTTCCCAAACGATAACGCTCATAATAAGGAACTCCGCCGATAAAGGCTAACGAGTTGGCGTTTCTAATTTTGTCTGTCGTTGCATAACTTCCGATTGTCCCCGCCAGCAGACGAAAACCGAAAACCTCCGCGTTTCTTGATTTTTTGCGTCTGACGGGAATAAATTGCGTATAAGAAATCGTCGGCTGATAAGTTCTGACATCGCCGCCCAAACCTGCCAAAGCAAACGAAGCGGTGAGTTGTTTTCCGCGCAAAGTGTCAATGCCGTTTGCCGAAGGCTCACGCGAATCATAAACAAAAGTTGGTGTAATGCGGCTGGTGATAATGTTCGGCTGCGAAAAAAGAACCGGAATAAAGCGACTTGGGTCGTTTGAAGTGTTAGCCTCTGGCTCTTTAATGGATGTTGCGGAAAACTGATAAGTTAAACCGATGCGCGAAAGCCTGGAAAATCTCCTTTTCGGCAAAAACTCCGAAAGCGGCGCGGTGGCAAAAACGGATGCACCGTAAGTGCTTTGAGTAAACAGATTGCTGTCTTCCGTAATTAACGTTCCATTTGGATTCAAGGCATCGTTAAACAATTCTTGATTCTGCGAAAGAAACGTTCCTTCGCCAAAGTATTTATAACGGCTGGCGAAAAGCGTAAAGCCAACCGAGATTGGTCGGTCACGGAAATAAGGCTCTTGAAATGAAAATTGAAAACTTTGCTGAACATTTCCCAATCCAAACTGAAATGAAAGAACTTCGCCGCGTCCTAAGAGGTTGTTGGTTGAATATTCCAAACCGAAAAATGTTCCGCCGATGCCGGAAATTCCGCCGTTAAACGAGATTTGCTGTCTGCCTTTTTCTCTGACTTTAACGATTAAATCAACATCGCCCTGTTCTTCATCGGTGCGGATTTCAACGTCTTGGTCTTTATCAACCGGGTCAAAATACTGTGTTTGATTAATTCTTAGAACCGAAGTTTCAAGTGCCGCCTGATTGTAAATATCGCCTTCATTGATCAAAAATTCGCGGCGCAAAACCCGGTCGCGGGTGAACGTATTGCCGGTAAACTCAAGGCGGCGCAAGCGAAATTGTTTGCCTTCGTCAATCGTAATTGTGATGTCAACGATTCCTTCTTTCGGATTGTTCGGATTGTCCTTAAATACCGGGTCAAATTCGGCACTGTAAAGCACAAATCCCTGCGAGCCGTAGGCTCTTTTCAAATCTTCGTTAACCGCGTCTATCAGCCGTTTGCCATTGGCAATATCACCTGTTTTCAAACCCACGCCGCTTAAAATCTGCTGTTCGGAAAAAATTGAATTCCCTTCAACCTTTAGTTCACCAACGCGGAAAATCTTTCCTTCCGTAACGGGAATAATAATTTTTAATGTATCGTCTTTAGAAGAAATCAGCGGAAGCGGCAAAACGCCGAGAATCGGAATTCCGGTGCGTTTATAACCAAGACCGACGACTTGCGGTTCGCCGATTCGCGCTTGGAAATAGCCCTTCGAGAACATATAGCTCCGCACATTTTTATTTAAATCGTATTCGAGTTTTCTCAGGTCGAGAATGTCTTGTCCTTGAAAACGTGAGATAAGTCCGGTTTCTTGAACAAGTTTGAGTTGACTGCGAAGCTCGCCGTCTTTAAAAACCTCGTTGCCTTCAAATTCAATATCAACAATGCGGGAGCGATTGCCTTGGTCAACATCAAAGGTTATCGCCGTTGAAATTACCGAAACATCATCTTCTTTAACAGTAACTTTTGCATTCGGATAACCTTTTGAGGCAAGCAGTTCGCGGATAACGCGAATTCCCTTTTGAGCGTTGACCGGATTATAAACCGATTCTTTGGAAATACCGACGCGCTGTTCGCGGAAAGCCTTCAAA
>JACCYR010000410.1 GCA_013696385.1 Acidobacteriota bacterium | reverse complement strand
CAATTTGTGTCGGCTGATTTGTATTTGCGGGCGCGGGAACATCCGGCTCAAACCGATAATTAAGCCGCAACGCCGGAACGTCGCGCAAAGTCGCGGGCGCAATGGTTTCTTTCTCGAAAACTGTTTGCCGACAACCGACCGCCGCCAACAAAAGCGTCAATAAAAGAAATTTTATAAAATTTCGCTGAAACATATTTTATGTTAGTGTGAACAATTCGTGCGAAAAGTTCAGAGTTACTCCTTTAGGCGTGAAATACGTTGGCACACAAACAAGTTCTGAGTTCCAAATCAAGTGAACGAAGACACACACTTTCTCACGCCTAAAGGCGTAACTCTGAACATCGCGCTCCAATTATTGTAATTCCGCTTTTAAGTATTCGCGGTAAAGCCGCTTTTGCTCGTCAGTCGGATTTTCAACCGGCACGATTTTATAATCTGATTTAGCGCGTCCGCCGAGTGTAACCTCAATTTCGCGCAACTCGTCAAAGCGGAAAATCGTCAATTTTATCTTTTCGCCCGGCTTTTTGCCGGTCAGGTGGCTTTGCAAAAAAGTCTGGCTGGCGCGGTTTCCGTCAATCGCTACAATCTGGTCATTGATATTTAAGCCGAATTGATAAGCCGGCGTGTCGGCGGGAACGGCGCGAACCGTCAATCTGCCGTCGGTTTCCGCCAAAGTTCCGCCGAGATACGCTTGTTTTATGCCTTCTTCGCCGGTTTCGAGTTGAACGCCGATGCCGCTGAAAATAGCGTTGTAATCAATGTCCGCCGTGCCGCGCACATATTTTGTAAAGAAATCATCAAGACTTTTTCCCGCCATCGTTTCCGAGATTTTTTGATAATCGGCGGGCGTAAAATTTTTGTTCTTTTTGGAAAATTCATCGTAAAGAAAACGCATTACGTCGTCCAGCGATTTCGCGCCGCCGGACGCGGTGCGAATTTCGAGGTCGAGCAAAAAGTTGACGACTTCGCCTTTGTCGTAATAGGAAATTTGATTGTTGACCGAGTTTTCGTCCTGCCGGTAATACTTTATCCACGCATCAAAACTGGAGTCTTCCAAACTCGTTTCAAATCTGCCCGGACGCGCTTGTAGTTGTTCAATCAACCGCGCTTTGCCGTCAAGTATTTCTTTATCGCTGATTAAATCCGCCCGTCGTAACAAAACGCCTTCATAATAGGCAGTTGCTCCTTCGGCAACCCATAGCAACTTGGTATAGTTTTCGTTTTCGTAATCAAACGGACCTAAAGCGTCGGGACGAATTCGTTTGACGTTCCATACGTGAAAAATCTCGTGCGCGACAAGATTCAAAAAAGCCGTATAACGCGCTTCGGGTTTGAAACCAAATTTCTGCCATTGCAAAGCGGTTGAATTGAGATGTTCAAGACCGCCGCCGCCGCTGCGCAGATTGACGATAAAAAGATAATCCTTGTAAGGTAGTTCGCCGAAAATAGCCTTCGATTGTTCGACAATTTTTGCTGTGTCTCTGGTAATTTTTTCCGCGTCGTAATTGCCTTCGCCTTCAAAAACATAACGATGCGGCACACCGTCAACCGTGAACGGAGCTTCTGTAAAGTTGCCGACTTCAAAGGGAGAATCATACAAAACATCAAAATTTTCTGCGCGAAACGTATTGGTTTGCCCTTCAACTTTTGGCAAACCCGTCGCAACCTTCCAATTGCCGAAAGGCAGAACATTTATTGTCGAAGGCGCGTTAAGTTCGCCTTTCGGAAACATCAAAAGCGCGGCATTATTAAAAAAAGCGTGGTCGGCGTTAAGTTCGTTTGTCCGCACGGTCAACTCGTTAGCATAAACTTTGTATGAAACAACGATTTCCTTCGCACCCCTTGTGTCAATCTGCCAGCTGTTTTTGTTTATTTTTTGCCAATCGAGCGCGTTGCCGCTCGGGTTTTTCACCGCAAAATCCTGAACGTGTCGGGCATATTCACGAATCAAATATGAACCCGGTGTCCAAACAGGCATCTTAATCTCGGCAATTTCGGGCATGTTTGCCCAATTAAGCCGCATTTCAACTTCGAGTAGATGCGTCCAGGGTTTCGACATTGAAACCGAATAATTTATATCGGGCGGAACAGGTTTTACTTCAACCGTAGCCGTTTCGCCTTGCGGCTTTTTCTTTTGGGCTGGCGTTTCTTGATACATAAAAAAAACAAGGGCAAAAATCAAAATCGGCAAAACTTTTATTTTTATATTTAACTGCATTATTTTGGCAAACTCCGTCAAAATGTTATGTTTTAGTCTTTGCTATCTTACTACAAAATGAATTTGTGAGCAGTAAGAAGTAGTTAGATGCTATTCAAATGAACCAAGCAAACATTACGGAAACAAGCGACGAAAAGTTTTTCACCAAGCCGCTAATCATTATTTTTATTACGGTCTTTATTGACCTGGTCGGCTTCGGAATGGTAATTCCGATTTTGCCGTTTTTTGCTGAAACCGAGCCTTTTAATGCCACTCCGTTTGAGATTGGGCTGCTTCTTGCTTCTTATTCGGTGATGCAATTTATTTTTTCTCCGATTCTCGGCAGACTTTCCGACAAATACGGGCGTCGTCCGGTTTTATTTTTGAGTTTGCTCGGTTCAGCAATCGGTTATCTGGTGATTGGTTTTGGTTTTGCTCTGTGGATTGTTTTTTTAGGCAGAATTATCGGCGGCATTACGGGCGGAAAC
>JACCYR010000406.1 GCA_013696385.1 Acidobacteriota bacterium | reverse complement strand
CCGACTGCCGAATAAAACATTTCCTGCGCGGTCATCCCCAATTGCAGCATCAAAGCGCGGTCGCGGTAATACGGAAAAAACCAATCGTAACCGGCTTTCATCGCCAAACCTGCGCCGACGAGCGCGGCTTCGTGTCCCGCGCCGCTGATTTGAAAAAAGATTTTATTCTGACCTTTTAATTGAATTTCCTTGTCGTCAATCCGGCGTGATTGATACATTGTGCGATACATCTTGACAAGCGTTTTCGCGTCCAAACCTTTGTAAGTTTTCGCGGATTGTTTGGCTCTGCCATTTGACGCTTTTACCGATTTTTTGTCAGCAGATTTTTTAATTTGCCTTTTTGCCTCCTGCGCGACAGTTTCGGCAGTTTTAATAGTCGTTTTTTTTTCGGTGTAGCCGTCGGCTTCCGTCCGCTTCGGTTTTTCGATAATTTTGGCGGGCGTTTGCGCTGCTGTCGCCGCTTTAACGCTTTCCGCTTTTCCCGTAAGCGTCTTTTTACTATTGCTTTTGTTATTGGTTTTTGCCGTTCCAATTTTCTTCGCTGGAGTTGCCATTTTTGATAATTCCTATTTGATAACGATTTTTTGATAAATAAACAAAGTTATAAAATATCAAAAATACGATAGATGGGCAATTTGCGTCAAAAAATCAAATAATTTAATCGGCATAATCCAAATCAAGCGTCATCCGGTAATCCTGCGCCATCGAAGGATGACCGTGCGCGTTGGAAACCTCAATGCCCTTTTCATACGCCGCTTTTGCCATTTCGCGCTCGCCGGTTTTCTCGTAAGCCTTCGCCAACATTCCATAAGCCGCGCCTTCGTCGTCCGCTTTCTGTAAATAATCTTTCAAAGCGGGAATCGCTTCCGCGTAATTTTCCGCCTTTAGATATTCATTCGCCAAACCGAACAAAACCATCGTATTCGTTGGGTCTGATTCGAGCATTTGTTTGAAAACTTCGATTCTGTTTGACATAAATTTTCTTTGCCTGCTTTGCTTCTCAAGCGTAAAATTATTTTGATAAATTGTTTAAGTCCTTCTGCATTAAAAGGTCAGTTTGCGCGTCTAAACCAAGCTGGAAAATATGCTTGCCGACTTCGTAAAATCCATATTTGCGATAAAATGCTTGCGCCCGCGGATTAAATTCCCAAACGCCGAGCCACATTGTATCGCAATTATGTTTTTCGGCTTCTTCCAAACATTTTTCGATTAAACTTTTCCCAACGCCTTTGCCCAAAAATTCTTGTTTTGAATAAAGCCGGTTAAGTTCAATCGGCTTTTTGCCCGTTATTTCCGGCTCGCGGCTCGCCAGAAGAAGTTTTGCATAACCGACTGCTTCATTTTCAATTTCGGCAATCAGAAAAATTGAATTTTCTGCGGAAAGTTCCGTCCGAATTTGCTCAAGACAAAAAGCCGAACACATGTAATCCGCCAAATCTTCGGGCGCGTTTTTCGGATTGTCGTGAAATGCGTCCCAAAATGTTTTCCAACAAAGTTCGGTCAGCATTTCGGCATCTTGAAGTTCGGCACGGCGAATTTTGATACTTTCCATTACTTGAAAATTTTTTAAGGATGCGTCATTTCTTCCGGTTTTACTAATTCGTCAAATTTCGCGCCGTCCAGAATGCCGAGTTCGCTTGCTGCTTGGCGCAAACTTAAACCTTTTTTGTGCGCGTATTTGGCAATTTTCGCGGCGTTGTCATAACCGACGTGCTGATTCAAAGCCGTAACAAGCATCAACGAATCGTTTAAGTATTTATCAATTTGCGGGCGATTTAATTCAATTCCGTTGATGCAGAATCGGGCAAAACCTTTGCAAGCGTCGTTCAAAAGGCGAACCGAATGTAGAAAATTATGAATCATTACAGGTTTAAAAACATTGAGTTCAAAATTTCCCTGCGAACCGGCAAACCCGATTGCCGCATCGTTACCGAAAACTTGCGTGGCAACCATCGTTATTGCCTCGCTTTGCGTCGGATTAACCTTGCCCGGCATAATTGAACTTCCCGGCTCATTTTCCGGCAAAATGAGTTCGCCGAATCCGCATCTTGGACCTGAGGCGAGCCAGCGAATATCATTGGCGATTTTCATTAGAGAACAGGCGAGAGTTTTTAACGCTCCGCTGGCAAAAACAATTTCGTCGTGCGCCGACAAAGCCGCGAATTTATTCGGATGCGATTTGAAGGGCAAGCCTGTCAATTCGGCAATTTTCTGCGCGGCGCGTTCCGCAAATTCGG
Source organism: Acidobacteriota bacterium (assembly GCA_013696385.1). Lineage (GTDB taxonomy): Bacteria > Acidobacteriota > Blastocatellia > Pyrinomonadales > Pyrinomonadaceae. The sequence continues at coordinate 721 of JACCYR010000406.1, read as the reverse complement.
GATGTGAATTTAAACCCGTTCCGACAGCCGTTCCGCCGATTGCCAAATCGTAAAGTCCGGTCAAAACCATTTTCAAACGCTCAACATCGCGCTCAACCAAATTTGCCCAACCGCCGAATTCCTGTCCGACCGTCAAAGGCGTTGCGTCCTGCAGATGCGTTCTGCCAATTTTCACAACGTCCGCAAACTCCTTCGCTTTCGCGTTAATCGCATCAGCGACGTTTTGAACTTCGGGAATCAGCGCGTTCATCGTTTCGGCGGCGGCAATATACATCGCCGTCGGAAAAGTATCGTTGGAAGACTGCGATTTGTTCACGTCGTCGTTTGGATGAATCGGCGTTTTGCTTCCGAGCGTCCCGCCCGCAATTTCGATGGCGCGGTTTGAAATCACTTCGTTGGCGTTCATATTCGTCTGCGTTCCGCTTCCCGTCTGCCACACGCGAAGCGGAAAATGTTCATCCAATTTCCCTTCGATAACCTCGTCGGCAGCTTGGACAATTAAATTTTTTTTGTCTGGGGTAAGTTTGCCGAGTTCAGAATTGACAATCGCGGCGGCTTTTTTCAAAACGCCGAGCGCGCGTATCATCTCGCGCGGCATCACATCAAAACCAATGTTGAAATGATGCAGACTGCGCTCGGTTTGCGCTCCCCAATATTTGTCCGACGCGACTTCGATTTCGCCCATCGAATCCGTTTCAATGCGCGTTCTTTTGTTTATTTG
>JACCYR010000019.1 GCA_013696385.1 Acidobacteriota bacterium | reverse complement strand
ACAGCGTTTGTGGACGAAAATCAACAATTCAATTGAAAGGGAAAGAAAACCTTTTTGGCAGACAGTTTTTGCATTTTTCAAAAATCCGGCGGTTACGGCGTTTGCGAGTTTATTGATTGTTTTCGGAATGTTTATCGCTTATTTGAATGTCAATAATGAAAACCCAAAAAATATCGCTGCTCTGCCTGAAATTAAACAAAATACGGCTGTTGCGCTTTCAAACAATCCGCCGGAATATAAAGTAAATGAGCCGAATCCTTTGGTTATGCCTGAAAAGAAAGTTTTAGCAGAAGATAGAATTTCATCAAAACAAACCGGAGATAATTATCAAGTTGTTAAAGCTGATGCGGGCGCGAACAACAAGCGAAAAACCGTAATAAGAAATTCACCAAATCAAAATTCTGAGCCGGATTTCAGCCCGAAACCGTCGCCCGCAGTTTATGAATATCTGCCGGGCGAAGAAAGTTACATCAAAACGATTGCGACATTGGAAAAAACGGTTGACAGCCGAAAAGATGAAGTTTTAAAGCCCTCGGCGCGATTTGTATTTGAGAAAGATTTGGCAATTACTGATGATGCCATCAAAAAAATTAAAGATGTAGTTAAGAAAAATCCGAAAAACGAAGCTGCCAAAGACATGCTTCGCGCTTCATATCAAAACAAGATTGATATACTCAATTCGGTGGCGGAAAAAACTGAATTGATGGCAAGCCTGAAATAGTTTTTGATTTCAAATGCTGAATTACTTGATTAAAATGCGGAGAACTTTCCCAAAAAAATTAGTAATACTCGGAGTGTTTTTAACTTTCTTCGGCGTAGATTTTGCTTTCGCTCAAACCCCAAAAACCCCGCCAATGCCGCCCAGAACTCCGCGTTCAAATGCGAAAATAATTAGAAACGACAGCGACACGCCCGCCGAAAAATCAATTGCAGTTGACGCAAAAGTAAATATCTCTTTGTGTGTGAACGACGGAAAATTGAAGGTGAATGGCTGGGAGCGCAACGAAGTCCGCGCTTTTGTCAGCGACGGAAGCCAGGTCGGATTTAGAGTTTTGCAAAAAGGCAGACAAAACGACAATCCGGTTTGGATTATGGTTGTTGGTTTCGACCCGATGATTAATAAAGAAGTCAAACCGGATGAATGTCTGTCGGGCGATTTAATTGAACTAGATGTGCCGCGCAATGCAACCGTCAATGTCAAAAGTAACGAAAGCGAAACGACGATTGACTCGGTTGGAAAAGTTTCGGTCGAGAACGTCAGCGGCGATATTTTTTTAAACGGCATTACGCGCGGAATCGAAGCGAAAACCTATGAAGGTGACGTAATAGTTAAAAAATCAAGCGGCGCGATGATGCTTCTCAGCACAACGGGCAACATCGTCGCATTTGATGTCGGTGCGGACGAAATCGGCGATGTTTTCAAGGCGAAAACCAGTAACGGCGCGATTACGCTGAAAAACGTCGGGCAAAGACAAATCGAAGTCGGTTCAAATTCGGGTTCAATAAATTTTAACGGCGAGTTTTTAAACGGCGGTCAATATATTTTCGGCACTTCCAACGGTTCAATCACGCTTAATATCCCGCAAAATTCTTCAAGCAAAATTAACGCTTCATATGGTTTCGGCGCGTTCAGCTCGGAAATTCCACTGCAAAATGTGATTAAAAATTCTCCGTCAAGAGTCCAGAACCTTTCAGCGCAAATCGGCGCGGGCGATGCGACACTAAAACTTTCCACCGTCAGCGGCGCAATTCTGATAAAAAAACAATAGAATTTTGTTAGAAATTCCTTTTAACTCTTCCTGTGTGATGTAATGTCTGTCAGCAGACACAGCGAGCCGAAAACTAACCAATTACTTACTCATCTCATTAAACTGCCAAAATTGTCCGGCAACTTTGAAGTTGTATTTTAGTTTGATATATTAGAGGCGAAATTTCACAATCAATTAATTTTATGACACCGCGTTCAATTGCAAAACTTCGCCCACTTGTCCAACGCGCACATCTGTTTGCGGGTGATTAAACTTTTTTCTTGACGATTCGTTTAAGCGGCAAACCGCCATTGGAAATATATTAACGGTCAACGACCATTTCTAAACAGAAATTCAGGAGAAATTTATGACACCATCAACAGATTTACAAAAACCAATTATTAAAACCGAACTGCCGGGACCGAAAGGCAGAGAAATCATCGCGGCTGATGAAAAATACGTAACGCCTTCTTATCCGCGTCCCGATTATAAACTTGTCGCCGAAAAAGGTTACGGCGTGTGGCTTGAAGATGCTGATGGCAACATATTTTTAGACTGCAACGCGGGCGTGGCAGTTTGTTCAACCGGACATTGCCACCCCGAAATCGTCAAAGCAATTTCCGAGCAAGCCGCGACTTTAATTCATATGTGCGGCACGGATTTTTATTATAAACAAATGCCTGATTTGGGCAAAAAATTAAATGAAATTGTGCCGATTGCGGGCGACACAAAAACTCATTTTGCTAACTCCGGCGCGGAAGCCGTCGAAACCGCTTTGAAACTGGCGATGTATCACACGCGCCGCCAAAAATTCATCTCGTTTTTCGGCTCGTTTCATGGCAGAACTCTCGGCGCACTTTCGCTTACTTCTTCAAAAAGAGCGCAGCGATTGGGATTTATGCGACAGGCTTTAGATGTTGTCCACGCGCCGTATCCGAATTGGATTCGCTCGCCTTTTGCAGGCGTAACCGACGCGGAAAGCGCAGCGAAGGCAACAATTGACTGGATCGAAAACACGCTTTTCAAAACGACCACACCGCCTTCTGAGGTCGCCGGAATTGTTGTCGAAGCTGTGCAGGGCGAAGGCGGTTATATTCCCGCACCGCCGCTTTTTATGACAGAAATCCGCCGCATCTGCGACAAACACGGCATTATGATGATTGTTGACGAAGTACAGTCGGGAATGGGCAGAACCGGAAAGATGTTTGCAACGGAATATTACGGTGTTGAGCCTGATATTATGTGTTTGGCGAAAGCTCTCGGTTCAGGCTTGCCGATTGGCGCGTGCGTGGCGAAATCAGAAATTATGGATTGGCACAAAGGCGCACACGCTTCGACCTTCGGCGGAAATCCGGTCTGCATCGCATCGGCACTCAAAACAATTGAATTGCTGCAAGGCGGAATGATTGAAAACGCGGCAAATATCGGCGAATATCTACAAAACGGTTTGAAGAATTTGATGGGTAAATACGACTGCATCGGCGATGTTCGCGGACTCGGTTTAATGATTGGCGTTGAATTTGTCGAAGACAAGAAAACGATGAAAGCCGCACCCGAATTGCGCGACAAAGTAGAAATGGCGTGTTTCAATCGCGGGTTAATTATCCTAGGCTGCGGAACTTCGACAATTCGCTGGTCGCCGCCGCTGATTCTGACAAAAGAAAATGTTGATGTCGCGCTTGAGATTTTTGATGAAGCAATTGCGGCTTCGGTTTAATTACCGGTAATGGCTCAAATGTGGGAGTTTTGAGTTCCGCTAAAAGGTCGGCTTCGTTTGGCGGCTAAAAAGCCAGCTAAAGCTGGAACTCAAAACACGCTAACTTAATTTGTCAATACATCTAATAACTATATTAAATTATTTTATTCCAAAAATGTATTTATGATGTGTTTGGAGTAATCTCTGCGTTCCCGTAAGAAATTTATGGCATATCTTAAACCCGACAAACCCGAAAAAGTTTATGTTCCCGCGCTTCGTGCGGCAAAAGAAAAAGGCGAAAAATTAGTTTGCCTGACAGCTTACGATTATCCGACGGCGCGAATCGTTGACGAAGCAGGTGTTGATATAATTTTAGTCGGCGACAGCATCGGTAATGTTATTCACGGCTACGACAACACGATTCCCGTTACATTAGACGAAATTTTATCCGCCTTAAAAGCCGTCAAACGAGGCGCAAGCCGCGCTTTGCTGGTAGCTGACATGCCTTATGGAACTTACCACATCAATGCTGATGAAAGTGTGAGAAACGCACTGAAATTGATGAAGGAAGGCGGCGCGGAAGCCGTCAAACTCGAAGGCGGGCGCAACCGCGTCGAACTTGTCAAACGTCTGATTGATGAAGAAATTCCCGTCATGGGACACATCGGATTAACCCCGCAATCAGTTCACAAACTCGGCGGCTACGCAGTGCAGGGCAAAACCGCCGTTGACGCTCAACGATTGATTGAAGATGCGAAAATGCTTGAAGATGCGGGAGCTTTTGCAATAGTTTTAGAACTCGTGCCGCGTGAAATTGCCAAAATTGTTACGAAAAGTTTGAAAATTCCGACAGTCGGCATCGGCGCGGGAACAGATTGCGATATTCAAGTTCTAGTTACGCACGATATGATTGGAATGAGTTTCGGCAGATTGCCGCGCTTTGTCCGTCAATACGCCAACATCCGCGAAGTTATGACCGAAGCCGTAACAAATTGGATGGAAGACGTGAAAAACGGAAATTATCCGAGCGATAAGGAATCCTACGGTTTGCCCGCAGAAGCAAAAGCAGAATTGAATCGAAAATCGTAATTTGGAGAGAATGATGATTCCAAGTATTTTAGAAAAATCGCGGCAAAAAATTGCGACCGTTTGCCGTAATTATAATGTCAAGGAACTGCGCCTTTTCGGCTCACAAGTGCGCGGCGATTTTTCGGCGGAAAGTGATTTTGATTTCTTGATTGACTTTGCCCCGAAGCAGAAGTTGGATTTATCACGCTTGGCAAAATTGAAGCGGAATTGTCTGAAATAGTCGGGAAACAAGTTGACTTAGTTCCGAAAGACGGTCTGAAAAAAGCAATTAAGCAGCAAGTTTTGGATGAAGCGGAGTTGGTTTATGGCACGTGAAGAACTTTATTTACAAGATATTATCGAAGCTGCCAACACCATTGAGCATTTTTTGAAAGATGTTTCAAAAGAAGAATTTCTTGCCAGCGAATTGTTGCGAAGTGCCGTTTTGCATAAACTCACTATTATCGGCGAAGCGGCAGCGCGAATTTCAAACGATTTGAAAAGCTGCTACCCAAATGTAGAATAGAAAGCGATTATCAGTTTTCGTAATATCACCGTTCACGCTTATTTTTCGATTCAATGAAAAATAGTTTGGACGACAGCCACACAAGACGTGCAAATTTTGCGCGAACAAATCCGTCTGATTTTAGAAAAGGAATTTCCCGATTTTAAGTTAAGGGACGACGAATAGTTTTAATGGAAATAATCAACCGCCGACAAAGAATGGCATCGCTTGCCCGCAAGTTGCGGCGCGAGAATAAAACAATCGGTTTTGTGCCGACGCTTGGTGCGCTGCACGAAGGTCATCTTGCGCTCGTTAAAGAAGCGCGGCAGATGTCTGATGTTGTGATTGTTTCGATTTTTGTTAACCCGGCGCAATTTAACCAATCGGCAGATTTCAAAAATTATCCGCGCGATCTGACCAGTGATGCCGCGTATTTGGCTGAATATCAAGTTGATTACATTTTTGCGCCGGAAGAGAAGGAAATTTATGGAGAAAATTTTTCAACATATGTCTATATCGAAGGTTTAAGCGAAACGCTCGAAGGTGCGTCGCGTCGCGGACATTTTCGCGGCGTGGCAACGGTTGTAACGATTCTTTTCAACATGATTCGACCAGATTTTGCGTTTTTCGGACAAAAGGATGCGCAGCAAATAGTGGTCATTAAGCGTTTGACGGAAGATTTAGGTTTCGACACGGAAATAATCGTCGCGCCGATTGTCCGCGAAGAATCAGGTTTAGCGTTGTCTTCGCGCAACCAGCGTCTGAGCAGCGAAGAAAGACAAAAAGCATCAATTATTTATCAAGCTTTGCGCGAAGCAAAAATCGCTGTCCGTGATGGTGAACGAAATGTTGCACGGCTGGCTGAGATTGTACGTCGAAAGATTAGCAGCGAACCGCTTGCACAGATTGATTATATTTCGTTAGTTGACAACGAAACGCTCGCGCCGGTTGATAAAATCGGCGAACATGCCGTTTTGTTCGCGGTTGCCGTTTGGTTTGGAAATGTTCGTCTGATTGACAATGTAGTTCTCAACCGCAGACAGTAAATTGGACGTAAACCTGCATCAAAGTTAGTAGAATTGCCAAAGTTAGCAAGGACAAATTA
>JACCYR010000381.1 GCA_013696385.1 Acidobacteriota bacterium | reverse complement strand
GTGTCGCCGTCGCCTTCACCGTCGGAAGAAGATCAAGTTATTGAAATTAAAACGGAACTCGTCAACTTAAACGTGCGCGTCGTTGACCGTAATAATCGTTCAATCAGCAATCTGTCGAAAAATGATTTTAAAGTTTATGAAGATAATGTTTTGCAGCCAATAGAATTTTTCTCAAAAGGCGAAGTTCCAACCAATTATTCGATGGTGATTGACAATTCCGGTTCGCTTCGTTTTCAACTTGAAAAAGTAATTGAAGCCAGCAAAGTAATCGTCGCCACAAATCGTCCCGATGACGAAACCAGCATTATTCGATTTGTCAGCCGCGATAAAATCAGTATTGAACAGGATTTTACCCCCGACAAAACGGAATTAAACGACGCGCTCGAAAATCTTTACATCGAAGGCGGTCAGACAGCGATTATTGACGCAGTTTATCTGGCGGCACAACGAGTTACCGATTACGAAAAAACACGCGACCCGAACGACAGAAAACGCCGCGCTTTGATTTTGGTTTCCGACGGCGAAGACCGCGATAGTTATTATAAAGAACAACAGCTTTACGACCTTCTGCGCGAAACCGACGTGCAGATTTACGCGATTGGGTTTGTCAGCGAATTGAGCAAAGAAGGCGGATTTATCAGCAAAAGTCCGCAAGGCAAAGCTAAGGCTTTTTTAGAACGTCTGGCAGCGGAAACCGGCGGCAAAGTTTATTTTCCGAATAGTGTCGACGAGTTAAGCGGCATTGCTCAAGACATTGCCAAAGAACTCCGAACTCAATACTTAATCGGTTATCTTCCGCCTAATGATGTTCCGGACGGAAGTTTTAGAAGTATCAAGGTCGTGGTTGACGATGGACCGAAAAAGGAAAAACGCATTGCCATCACGCGCTCCGGCATAACTCGTTCAAAGGATAACGACAATAAGCCGGTTTTCCAAAATAAAAATCCGAAATAATATCAATTCAAAAAATGTGCGTATTGTGCAGAAACACGCACGAAGTAAGTGTGAAAAATACGCCCTCGACTGACGTGCGGGCTTCCGCATTTAAAGCGGTGAATCTGCATTGCAGAATCACCGCTTTTCGCTATTTTTTCTCCGGAACAGAGCCGCTAATTTTCTTGCGCGTCGTTTCGCCGGTTTTCAAAACGGAAATTCCCTCGTCAACTTCCGAATGCGGACGCGGAATAATATGAACAGCAACAACCGTTCCGACTCTCCGACCAGCCGCCGCGCCTGCGTCAACCGCTGCTTTAACCGCGCCGACTTCGCCGCGCACAATCGCCGTTACAAGTCCCGCGTCAATTCTTTCGTAACCGACAAGTTTGACATTCGCCGCTTTGACCATCGCGTCTGCCGCTTCAATCATTGCCACCAAACCAAAACATTCAACCATTCCGAGTGCTTCCATAATTTTAGCTGTCCGATTATTTTATTTTTGTCTTCTTCGTTTGTTAATAATAACCAGCAATAATATCGCGCCAATCAAACCAGCACCGAGAAAAATTGCCAAAAAAAATATAATGATTGCAATCTCCATTTTATTTCAGATACATCGCCAGAATCAAAATTCCGATGGAAAAAAGCGTCAGTATTATTGCTGCTAAAATAAACAAAGTGTGCGGTGCGGCTTCGTATTCTTCCCAAACGATCTCGACCTTTTGCCTTTTAAAAGTTTTAGGTTTTCGACGCAGATTTGCGGCTGATTTTAGTTTAGCATTTTCTTGTCTGCTCGGTTTGGGAATCGGCTTTTCCGCCTTTCCTCTAATGATGGAATTTTCTTCTTTCTCTAATTTTTCTTCCGGCAAAACTGATTTATCTTTGTTGTTTCCATTTTCAACGATATTTTCTCTAAGCCAACTATGGCTGACTGCATCTTTTTTGTTAATTTCCGTAACAACCGTTTCAAGCACAACCGAACTACCGCAGTTGTAGCAAAAAAGCGCGTTTTCCCGTACATCTACGCCGCAAGCGTTACAAACTTGATTTTCGACTAATGTTTCAGCCATCTTTTTAATAGGAAGGAAGCGGTTGGTATTTTGCCAGATTTTACAATCATCTAACCAAGTAATAAAAAGCCTACCTTAAATTTTAGCAAAAACCTCTTTTTCTTCGCCTAAATCGCGTGCCGAAGGCGTAATGATTGTTTTCGCCGTCGTATAGATTTTTTCACCATTTTCAATCGCTCGTTTAACATCGTCTTCGCTGACAAAATCAACCGTTTTCGGTTTCGCACCGTTTGTTTGCGGTTCTTCTTTTAGAACTTGATGAATAATTGTTTTTACTTGGTCTTCGGTCTTTGGTTTTTGGTCTTCGACTTTTGGAGTTTCTGCGATTTTTTCACTCAAAAATTTATCAACAATCGCCGCAATTTCTTCTCGTTTTATATTTCGGTCTTTGATTTTTGGTCTTTGGTCTTCGATTTGGCTTGCTTGTCCGTTCTGCTTTTCTGCTAATTGCCAATTGCCAACTGCCAACTGACTTTGGACTTCAGACTTTGGACTTTGGACTGACCGAGTTTCAAAAGCCACGCGCTTAATGTCCATTAGATGAATCGGCGAAACATTGTCTGACGTAACATTGCCGCCCCAAGAGCCACAGCCGAGCGTCATTGACGGAGCTAAATCAGTCGAAAAACCAATTGCGCCGTGCGTGGTCGGTGAATTTATCACGACCCGCGAGGCAGGCATTTGTTCGCCGTAACGAATTGCGGCTTCACGCGACCCGGTGTGCATTCCGGCTGTGTGTCCCATTCCGCCGAATTGTAAAATTTCTTCACAGCGATTTGCGCCCGCTTCAATGCCGTCCGCGACAAAAAACGCTAGTGTCGGCGAAAGTTTTTCGATTGACCAAGGAAAATCGCGCCCGACTCCATTGCAATCGGCAAGCAGGCAACGCGTTCCGTTTGGAATTGAAATTCCAGCGAGATTGGCGATAAATTCGGCAGACTTTCCGACAATTTTCGGATTTAATGTGCGCTGCGGAGTCAGCAAAATTTTTCCGACGGCTTCGGCTTCCGATTGATTTAAGAAATGTCCGCCCTGCGCTTTGAACTGTTCACGGACTTCCGTTTCAATCGTTGCGTCAACGACCACCGATTGTTCCGAAGCGCAAATCGTGCCGTTGTCAAAACAAGTGCTGATTAAAATATCGCTGACGGCTTTTTGCGCGTCGGCAGTTTTTTCGATAAAAACCGGAACATTTCCGGGTCCGACACCAAATGCCGGTTTGCCGGAAGAATAAGCGGCGCGGACAAGACCGATTCCGCCGGTTGCCAAAATTACCGCCGTGCGTTTGTGCTTCATCAAAGTTTCCGTGCCTTCGATGCTCGAATTCGACAAACAACAAATCGCATCCGGCGGCAAACCTTCTGTTCCGGCAGCTTCGCGCATTACCCGTGCAGTTTCGGCGATACATTTTGCGGCTGAAGGATGCGGCGACAAAACAATCGTATTGCATGATTTGATGGCGATAATGATTTTAAAAATTGCAGTCGAAGTCGGATTGGTCGAAGGAATAATTGCTGCGACAACGCCGCGTGGAGAAGCGATTTCTACAATGTTTTCGGTTTCCTTAATAACACCGACCGTTTTCATCGAACGGAAATAATTCCAAACGTCTTGTGCCGCAAAACGATTCTTCTCGCGCTTATCTGCCGCGTTTCCGAAACCTGTTTCATCACTTGCCATCGCTCCGAGACGCGCCGATTCCGCAAGCGCAACATTTGCCATTACCTCGCAAATACGGTCAATTTTTGCTTGGTCAAATTTCGCAACTGCCCGAAACGCCAGATGTGCCGATTCTACCGCATCACGCGCTTCTTGTTGGGAAATTAGGTCTTTATCAGCCATCTCTTTTCAATTACGAATTTCAAATTACGAATTACGATTTAATTTATATTAATCTCGTAATCCGTAATTTGAAATTCGTAATTTAATTCTTACTTTGTTTTACTTTTGCTTCCCTGCGATATTTGCGAAGAAGCCGAACCGCTGCTTGCGTTTCCTTCGCCGAGTTGTCCGCGTGAACCGCCGCCTTGAATCGCTTTTTCGTCGGGACTATAACCAACGCCTTTTGGCAGAACTCTTTCGACTTCGCCGTGCGGACGCGGAATAACGTGGACGCTTATTAATTCACCGACCCGCCGCGCTGCCGCCGCGCCCGCATCCGTCGCCGCTTTGACCGCACCGACATCGCCGCGCACAAAAATCGTTACAAAACCTGCACCGATATATTCTTTGCCGATTAATTGGACATTGGCTGCTTTGACCATCGCATCCGCCGCTTCGACCGCGCCGACGAAACCTTTGGTTTCAACCATTCCGAGTGCTTCAAGACTCATTCTTTAGTTCCTCACTTTTAAAAGTTTGTTTACTAATTTTAATACAAGATTTGGTAAATGCTAAACGTAACACGCACCTTGTATAATAATCAAGCGCGAAACTTAACAATAAAACGGTTTGAAACAATTGACATTTTTGCTTTAACAACGATATATTTCAACTTTAAGACCAAATTTTTGCTTTCAAACCGTAAGGGACACGATAATATAGACAAAATGTCATTAACTCTTGGCGAAAAACTGCGGCAAGCGCGGGAAGCGCGAGATATTACTATCAGCGAGGTTGCTGAACAAACTCGCATCTCACCGCTCTATATCGAAGCCATCGAGAATAACGATTACCGGACTTTGCCCGGCGGAATTTTTAACAAAGGCTTTGTTAAATCCTTCGCCAAATATGTCGGAGTTGAGGAACAAGAGGCTTTACAAGATTATAGCCGGGTCATCGCCGAGCAGGAAGGAAGTCAAGGCAACGAGCCGAAAACCTATCGACCGGAAGTTTTAACCGACGACCGGACTTCATCTTCAAAACTGCCAACCATTATTTTTGCCGTTATAATTTTGGGTCTAATGACTTGGGGAATTCTCGCTTTCTTAAATTATATAAAGGAAAATCCTGAACAAACCCAGAATACCAATTCCAACAGTTTGTTAAATTCAGCGGAAAATACCAATCGCATCAGCGGTGAAACGCCGACACCGGCTAACGCTCCGTCTATGAATGATTTAAGGGTGGAATTTCGGGCTTTGAATTCACCAATTTCGCTTTCTTCTGTGAGCGACGGTAAAAGAGCAGTTATTTCGGTTACACCAGACAAACCGGCTGTTTTTGAGCCAAAAGACAATTTAAAACTTGGTTTTGCTAAATCCTTAGTGCAGAATGCCCAATTGACCATCAATGGCAAGCAAATAAAGCTGCCCCTCGCGCCCGAAACCTCAAACCGGATTGCGATTGAATTTGAAATTAATAAAGACAATATCGGGCGGATCTGGCAAAACGGTGAAATTACTTTTGGAAATTAAGTGAAATTATCGGTTTTACTCGAATGCAAAGACAAAATAAAAAGGTTATGAGGCTTTTTTATAAGCTAAAAAATAAATATCATTTTATAACTGCTTGAGAATAATCACGCCCGCAAAAAAAGTGCGGGCTTTTTGTTTTAGTTATTTGTCCTTTGCAAAAATTTAACGGCGAAGGAAAATGACTAAGGACAAATGACTAGAGACTAAGGACTTGTATTATATGTTAATTGAAGAAATAAAAGAAGGTTTAACCTTTGATGATGTCTTATTAGTTCCCGCCTTTTCGGATATTCTACCGAGCGAAACTGATGTTTCGACACAATTTTCACGGAATATCCGTTTAAATATCCCGCTTT
>JACCYR010000379.1 GCA_013696385.1 Acidobacteriota bacterium | reverse complement strand
TTTTTATGGTAACTCTTCGATGTCGTCATCAAAGAATGATGATGCTACTCCAACTTACCCTTTAATGACAACTTTAAGAATTGCATTGTTACTTAAATTTATGTAGATTTATTGAAGAATTATCTTTACTTCACGCGGAAAAAGTATGCAGGATTTGGTCGGGCAGACGCTCGATGAAAAATACAAAATTCAGAAAGAACTCGGGCGCGGCGGAATGGGCGCGGTTTATTTTGCCGTCCACCTCGGGACAAAAAGACCGGTTGCCGTTAAAGTAATCATTCCGCAATTTATGAACCACGCTGAGTTTGTCGAGCGTTTTAAGCGTGAGGCGGAAGCGGCGGGGCGGCTTCATCACCCGAATGTGGTGAACGTTACTGATTTCGGTTTTGCCGAGACAGCGCAAGGTCGCCTCGCGTATCTCGTGATGGAATATCTCGACGGCTGCACTTTGGGCGAGATTCTCGAAGAAGAAAAAAAATTGCCCTTAGCGTGGACGGTCGATATTCTCGAACAGGTTTGTTCAGCCGTCGCGGAAGCTCATCGGCAAGGCATTATTCACCGCGATTTAAAGCCAGACAATATCTGGCTCGAACCCAACCAGCGCGGTGGTTACACCGTAAAAGTTCTTGATTTCGGAATCGCTAAGCTCGAAATGCAAAGCGAAGAATTTAATACCGGAATTATTAAAACAAATCACTCGGCGAATGACGTTGCGGCAGCGTATCCATCAATTGATGACAAAGACCCGACTGAAATTATTGTTGGAAATAACAGCCAGCCAGTCAAGATGGGATACGAAACCTTTATAGAAAATGTTGAAGAAAACGCCATTCCAAAGCCGTTCAATTCATTGACTTCGCTGATGAATTCGGCGAACAACACTCCATTCTCACAACTTAACACCGTTAAAGATTTTAAAGCGGCGGAACTTATTCCCAAACAAATTGAAACGGATAAAAAAGGTTTCTACGAAAAAACGACCGCCGATTTAACCCGCGTCGGCGCGATTATGGGAACACCGATTTATATGTCGCCCGAACAATGCCGCGCGGAACGTCCGGGGACAAGTTCGGACATTTACAGCCTCGGGGTTATCGCTTATCAAATGCTTTCGGGTAAAACGCCTTTCGAGGGCGAGTCTATTTCGATTATCACCGGACATTTGCAGTTTGCACCGCCGCCTTTACAGGCAAGAAAAATACCGCGAAAGGTGAAGAGAGTTATTCACAACGCTTTATCGAAAGAACCGATGACGCGCCCGCCGACGGCTGAAATCTTCGCCAGCCAGCTTCGCTCGTATTCCGAAAATATCATCAGTATTTTTCGGCGTGCGCTCGTGATTTTTATCGAAAATTTTTCAAAACTAATTTGGTTTAGTCTGCTTCTTTATTTCCCGACTATATTACTTGGGGCAGCGACGTTTTTTATCAATATTCTAAAGTTCAACGGATTCTTCTCGACGGGTATTGCGGCGGGAATTTCAACTATAGTTTTGAGCTTAATAAAACACCTCAACCTCGTTGCTGGCGTTGCTGCCGAAACTCTGGTAACAGGCGCAGTAACGTGGATTGTCGTTCAATATATTGATGCGCCTCTGCGTTCGTTTCGTGTGCTGCACGCGTTGCGAGCAATCTTTGAAAAATGGAAGCAATTTGCCTGGATTTTACCTTTGAGAGTTTTAATTAATTTGTTTATTCAAGGCGATTTGACGGGATTTTCGGTTCCGACGATTTTTCTTTTGTCTTGTATCGACACTTTGATATTTTGGTCGCTGCCATGTGTCGTAATGATGGAGAATTTTCGCGGATTTAAGGCATTAAAACGTAGCTGGCAATTGACCTTAAAGGCTGTTGCGACGGTAACGGCGGCAATTGTTGTAAATCTCCTTATCTTTTTGATAGCTGGAGTTTCGGTAACTATTGTGGTTGTTAATCTCGCGGCTTTTGTTTCACAAAACTTTTTTCCATCTGTTTACGAATTGCCGTGGGATGAGTTTACTCGGCTTGTAGATGGTGCGGTAATTACGTCAATTAAATTTGTAGGTGTGGTGCTGCTTCCTTTCTTTGCCGTTGTGACAGCATTAATTTATCTTAAAGCGCGACACGCCGGCGGCGAATCAATGAGAGTCCTGCTCAATAAGTTTAAGGAGACGGACGTTCT
>JACCYR010000374.1 GCA_013696385.1 Acidobacteriota bacterium | reverse complement strand
GGTTCTTTCCAAAATGTTGTTTGAAAAATAATTGGCAAGGTCTTGCCGCAAATTTTGACCGATATAAAGTTTGAGCAAAGCGTGAAGCGACAAATCGCGCATTCTCGCAACTTTTTCGAGCGAAGCCAAAACATCTTTTGGAATGTTTAGCGTAACGTCTTCCGATTCGCATTCACGAAACTTTAAGACATAGCCTTCTTCCGTTACTAATTCATCAGGATTCTTCATAAAGTTTTCTTTCCGTCGGCGAAACCGTTCGCGGCGAGATGATTCTTGTTCTTATGCCTCTTTCCACAAAAACGACAAGGAAAAGTTTTTCCGAAAAGCTGTAACCGATTATGTATTCGCGTTTTTCTTCTCCAACCGAAGCATCGCCAGTTTGAAAGAACGGGTCAAAGAAAACTTCGGCGGCTATTTCAAATTTTACACCGTGTTTTCGTAAATTCGCCGCATATTTTTCTTCGTCCCATTCAAATTCAACGCCTTGCAATTGAAAAATCATACGCGAAATCAAAAATTCAAAACCAATTCGCCGTCCTTCTCCTCAACCGAAACGCTTCCGCCGTCGGTTAATTTGCCGAACAGGATTTCGTGGGCAAGCGGCTGCTTGATTTTATCGTGAATCAAACGCGCCATCGGACGCGCTCCGTATTTGCCGTCAAAACCGTTTTTCGATAACCATTCTTTTGCTTCTTCGGTCAATTGGACAAGAACACGCTTTTCGGCTAATTGCCCGTTTAATTCCTTGATGAATTTATCAACAATCAACTTGATGTTTTCCAAATCCAAAGCCTTGAACGGCACCCAAGCGTCAAGGCGATTGCGGAATTCGGGCGAAAATGTGCGTTCGATTGCGCCTTTCGCTTGTCCTTTCGTTTCGCTTTGATTGCGGAAGCCGACACCACCACTTGAGAGTTCGCGTGCGCCCGCATTGGTCGTCATAATCAAAATCACGTTGCGAAAATCCGCTTTTTTGCCGTTGTTGTCGGTCAAGGTCGCCGAATCCATCACTTGCAAAAGAAGGTTGAAAAGATTCGGATGCGCTTTTTCGATTTCGTCTAAAACCAGAACGGCGTGCGGCGTTCGCATAATCGCTTCGGTCAGCAAGCCGCCTTGGTCAAAGCCGACGTAGCCGGGCGGCGCGCCGATGAGGCGCGAAACCGTGTGCGGTTCGGCGTATTCGCTCATGTCGTAGCGCATAAATTCGATGCCGAGTTGTTCCGCCAATTGTTTCGATAATTCGGTTTTGCCAACGCCCGTCGGACCTGAAAACAGAAACGAGCCGACAGGTTTTGTTTCGTGTCCCAAACCTGCGCGGGAAATTTGAATTGCATCCACGATTTTATCAATCGCGTCATCTTGCCCAAAAATTACTTCCTTCAAATCCGGTCGAAGCGTTTTTAATCTGTCCTTTTCGTCGGCGACGACGGTTTTCGGCGGAATCTTCGCCATTCGCGCAATCGTGTTTTCAACCATCGAAACGGAAATCATTTTCGGGCGTTTGTCTTCCGTAAGCAGTTTTGTTGCCGCGCCAACTTCGTCAATCACGTCAATCGCTTTGTCGGGCAAGTGGCGGTCGTTGATGTATTTTCCGGCGAGTTCGGCAGCAACTTTCAAAGATTCGTCCGAGTATTTTACGCCGTGATGTTCTTCGTAAAATTTCTTCAAGCCTTTTAAAATTTCGTAAGTTTCGTCAATCGTCGGCTCGCCGATTTCGATTTTTTGAAAGCGTCTGGCTAACGCTCTGTCGCGTTCAAACGCGGCTTTGTATTCCGCGTAAGTGGTCGAACCGATACAGCGCAAAGCTCCGTCGGCAAGCGCGGGTTTCAAGATGTTTGAAGCGTCCATCGCGCCGCCGGAAACCGCACCTGCGCCGACAATCGTGTGAATCTCGTCAATGAACAAAATCGCGTTTTCCTCTTTGTGCAAATCATTAATAATGGCTTTAAAACGCTGTTCAAAATCGCCGCGATAACGAGTTCCCGCCACTACCGCGCCCATATCAAGCGCGAAAATCTTCGCCTCTTTCAAGACTTCCGGCACATTTCCTTCGCTGATTTTGAGTGCTAAACCTTCCGCCAAAGCCGTCTTGCCGACACCGGGTTCACCGACATAAAGCGGATTGTTTTTCTTGCGCCGACACAGGACTTGAATCGTCCGTTCGATTTCCGCTCCGCGCCCAATTATCGGGTCAATCTCGCCTTTGGCGGCTTTCGCCACCAGTTCGACGGTAAAAGATTCGAGCGGCTTTTTCTTTTTACTGCCTAAAGCGTGTTCTTCGGCAAATTCCTCGTCTTCGATTCCTTCGCCAACGCCGTCAAACGAAAAACCACTGTCAATTTTCGAGATGCCGTGCGCGATGTAATTCAAAATATCAAGCCGCGTAACGCCTTGCTGTTGTAGCAGATAAACGGCGTAACTCTGCTCGGCTTGATAAAGTGCGGCAAGGATATTTCCGCCGTCGACAGCTTGCTGACCGCTGCCTTGCGCCTGCAAAATTGCGTATTGAATTGTCGCTTGAAACGTCGAAGTCAGTTCGGGCATCATCTGCGTCTTGGCAGGCATTTTTTCCAAAACGTCCGCGAAATAATCTTCGAGTGATTTGGCAATTTCTTCAATCCTCGCACCACAATTGTACAAAACATCCCGCGCCGCATTGTCTTCAAGCAGAGCAAAAAGCAAATGCTCTAAGGTAACGTATTCGTGTTTGTGCCTGACGGCTTCTTCAAGCGCGTAACTTACTGTTTCTTCTAATTCTCTAGTCAACATACATTTAAAAATAAAAACTATTTGTTGTATTCGTTCAATAAAGGTTTGCCTTTGTAATCAATCCAGCTTTTAAATATACACTCTTTTATTGATTATTTCGCCAACCGTGTTCGCCAATCAGCGGCACAAACGCACACGCGCCAAAATTTTCCGTCTGAAAGCCTTGCGGCATACGTATAACGCGGATTAAATTTTGCGATTTTTGGTCTTGCCCGATGGGAATAACAAGCCGTCCGCCGATTTCTAGTTGATTTACAAGCGGCTCGGGTATTGTCGGACTGCCCGCCGCGACCAGAATTCCGTCAAACGGCGCGTAAGTTTCCCAACCGTTTGTGCCGTCTCCGCAACGCAAAGTTACATTTTGAATCCCAAGTTTTTGCAAGCGTTCCTGCGCTTCGGCGGCAAGCTGCGGAACTCTTTCAATCGCAAAAACCTTGTTTGCCAGCCGCGCCAGAATCGCGGTTTGATAACCCGAACCAGCACCGATTTCCAAAACCTTCGACTCCGGCGCAAGTTCCAAAAGCTCGGTCATTCGGGCGACAATAAAAGGCTGTGAAATAGTTTGATTAGCGGCAATCGGAAGCGCGTTGTCTTTGTAGGCTTGAGATTTTAAGGCTTCGGGAACAAAAAGGTGGCGCGGAACTTCGCTCATTACGCGCAAGACATTTCCGTCGGCGATTTTGTAATGCTCGCGCAACAGCGTAACCATTCGCTCGCGCGGTATTTCGTATTCGTCTTTGAGTTTCAGATTTGTTGGCATATCTTTAAATAAATTTTAACGCGAAGACGCAAGGAATGAAACCACAGATTGACACGGACAAACCCGGATTTTTTGAAGATTTTCTTTTACAGAAATAAAACAGGCTAGTTATTTCGAAATAGAGGACAGAAAATAACTGATAGATATTGAGATTTTAGTTGTCATTTATTATCTATCAGCTATTCCGAAAAGAAAAACAGATTTTCCAAAATTATTTCCGTAATTTCCGCATCTTTGAAAACTTTGCGGAGTCCCTTGGCGATAATCTTCGTCGCTTCTTCCGCGCTCAAACTTTCCTTAAAGCCCGACGGCGCGATGACAATCAGGCAAATCTTCTTTTAAAGCCTTTTCCGTCATTCGTCTTGCAACTTTCGCCGATTCGGTAAAATCCTGATTTCTGTTTGCCACCAAACTAAACGCTAGTCCTGGAACGCCTAAAATTGTTGATTCCAGCGCACCGGCAACCGTTCCCGAATAAGTTGCGTCGTCGCCGAGATTTGCGCCGTGATTGATGCCCGAAGCACAAAGATGCGGACGCAGTTCTTAACTTTTACCTTTGTGCAAATACTTTTGTTAATCAAGATTCATTCGTTTGATAATTTCAACAAAGCGCGGGTCATCGCGCAAAGAATCAAGGCGCGGGTCAACTCTCAGCAGAACCATAAAGTATTCGCGGTTTTCGTAAGACTTGTTCAGTTCGGCAAATGCCTTGTCTTTTTCGCCGAGTTCCGCGTGGAATGTCGCTATAATATACGCCGGTAAATTAACCGGTCGGCGCGTCCCGGTCATTGCTCGCAAATATCCTTCCCAACCGCCTTGAACAAAACTCTCTCGCATTAGTGCCGCATTTTGTTGTTCGCCGATTAGTTCTTGAAATTTGGCAATCTCTTCGACGCTCCCGGCATAGTCGTCTTTCAATTGATAAACCGTGCTAAGGCTAACATGCACCGACGCGAAATTGGCATCCAACTCAACTGTTTTGTTTAGTTGTGCGATGGCTTCATCGTATTGTCGGGCGAAGAGCAGGCTTTCACCATATGTTCTGTTTAAGATGAGCGAGAGCGGGTCAATCTCCAACGCCCGCCGAAATTCGGCAAACGCTTCTTCGTGTCTGCCACGATAAGAGAGCAGTTCGCCGTAAAACTGATGAGCCGTCGTGTAATTCGGATTCAGTTCGATAGCACGTTTGAATTCGCGTTCAGCTCCGGCAAAGTCGTAGTCGTAATCCCCTAGAATAGTACCGAGTGCGGTGTGCGCTTCGGCTAATCGGTCATCGAGTGATAAGGCTTTCAGCGCGGCTTCCCGCGCTTTCGGCTTCGTTTCACGCGGCGATGCGCCGCCGTAGTTAGAAACAAGCGCGTGAGCATCGGCGAGTCCGGTAAAGGCGAGCGCATAGTTCGGGTCAAGCGCGATAGCCTGCTGAAAATACTCGATTGCTTTCTGCAAATCCTGCGGTGTTCGTTTGTTCCAGTGATAACGCCCCTTGAGATAAAGCTGATAGGCTTCCGTGTTTTCAGTGTAATTTTTTGCCAAGTGTTGCTCGTCTGCTCCTGATAGTTTCGTTTCTAGCTTGTTTGAGACATCGCGGGCAATCTCGTTCTGCAAGGCGATCAGATTCGTCATCGGTTTGTTGTAATTCTCTTTCCACAAAACATTTTCCGTCTGCGCGTCAACCAGCTCGATATACAAAGTCAAATCTTGTCCGCGCTGCACGACGCGCCCGTGAACAATTGCCTGCACGTTTAGCTCTTTGCCGATTATTTTGGCATTAGTTTCTTTGCCTTTATAGCGAAAGACGGATGAGCGGGCTTTGACCGAAAGGGTTGGCAGTTGCGACAAACTGCTGATGAGCGTTTCGGTCATTCCGTCCGACAGATATTCAACATCCGCATTGCCGCTTTCATTAACAAACGGTAGAACGGCGATTGATTTTTTGCTGTCCGCACTCAAAACCGTTTTTTTCGTGTAGAAAAAATAATAGCCAAAACCAATTGCGCCGACGAGCAAAGCAACGAGCGCAAACGCAGCAAGCAGTTTATGCTGTTTAATTTGCTGCGAAAAACTGTGCAGCGTTTCGGCAGTTTGCTGATTCTCGTCGCCCGTTGTCGCTTGTAAAATCGTGGTTGCGTTTTCGGCTTTGGGCGGAGCGGAGCGTTCCAACTTTTCTTCAAAACTTAAATTTTCCTTCAATTCCTTCAAATCGGCGAGTAATCCTTTCATCGTTTGATAACGCTCATCTTTGTTTTTGCGGAGCATTTTGGAAACGATTCTTCGCAATTCGTCCGGCACGCCTTCGGCAAAACGCGAAAGCGGCTGCGGCTCTTTGTTTATCAAATTCGCAAAAGTTTCCGACATCGAATCGCTTGCAAAAGGCGTTCTGCCCGCAATCATTTCATAAATTAAAACGCCGAAGCTGAAAATATCGGTTCGCTTGTCAACCCGTTCACCTTTCGCTTGTTCGGGCGACATATATTTGACCGTTCCCAAAATCACGCCTTTTGCCGTGTTGTTTTGTTGGGCGGTTTCGTCTTCCAAACCGATGAGCGATTTTTGTTGTCCGACGAGTTTCGCCAAACCGAAATCCAGAATCTTCACATAACCGTCGGGACGCACGATGATATTTTCGGGTTTGATGTCGCGGTGAACGATGTTTGCCGTGTGCGCGGCGGTCAAAGCGTTGGCGATTTGAATTGAAAAATCTAAAACTTCCGACAATTTCAACGGCGATTGGTTGAGAATTTCGCGCAAGGTTTTGCCTTCGACAAATTCCGACACGATAAAATGCACATCGCCCGCTTCGCCGATTTCGTGAACTACCAAAATGTTCGGATGATTCAAAGCGGAAACGGCTTTCGCTTCTTGTGTAAAGCGTCGGAGATTCGACTGGTCGCGGCTGAATTTTTCGTTGAGAATTTTAACGGCAACTCGTCGGTCGAGTTTTTTGTCTGTGGCAAGATAAACTTCGCCCATTCCGCCCGCGCCGAGTTGTTCGATAATCTCGTAATGCCCGAAACATCTGCCTTTTCCGAGTTGCTTGACGTTGCTTTCGATGATGTCTGCGACTTTGCCGACGGCGGGTCCATAAAACTTTCCGCGCCGTCGTAAGAAGCCAAAAGCGATTCGACTTCGCGGCGCGTGTCCGCATCGTCGGCGCAAACTTTGTCGAGAAAAGAGACGCGCTCAGCGGGCG
>JACCYR010000366.1 GCA_013696385.1 Acidobacteriota bacterium | reverse complement strand
AATTCGGTTTGCCGAGAATTCCGGGTTCTTCCGAATGCCAGACATTTGCCCAGATTTCATCTTTAATATATTCGAGTTCGTTTATCTGCATTAGCGGTTTGCCGTCTTCGCGCAAGACGACAAGAGTACGAATCGTCCGAAAAGTTTCGGGGTCAATGACTCGAATAACATGAGTGCTGTCAGTCATAAACAGATTTTTCCCGTCGTTGGTCAATCCCCAGCCATCGCCCGCATATGTGAACTCTCTGAGCAACTTGAAAGTGTCTGCGTCATAGACAAAACCTCTGCCTTCGCGCCACGTCAGTTGATAAATTTTTCCGTTTAAAATGGTTGTGCCTTCGCCAAAACTGTCCGTCGACAGTTTGATTTGCTGAACAACTTTGCCGCTTTCGAGTTCGACCTTTCGCAAATCCGATTTGCCTTCCTGTCCGGTGCTTTCATACAAAAATCCGTTGTAAAAAAACAAACCTTCGGTAAATGCCTTCGGGTCGTGACGGAAAGTGTTGACAATTTCATAAGTATAAATCGGCACGTTTGAAGCTGTTTTATCCGTATTATTGTTTGTTTTGCTGACGGTTGTGTTCATATTTGAACGCGCCGACTGGTCATTGCACGCCAAAGATAAAAGAAGAAAGAAAAAAATAAAATAAAGACGCATATATTTAGTAGTCAGCAGTCAGTTGTCAGTTGTCGGTTGTCAGTTGTCAGCAATTTTCTACTGACAACTGACAACTGACTACTTTTTCAACGCTTTTTCAACTGCGTTTCGGAAACTTTCTGCCGAAAGAGTGCGGACTTTTACGCCGTTGACGTAAATTGTCGGCGTTGCCGTAATGCCGTAAATTTTGCCGTCCGCCAAATCTTTGCGAATGTCGGCGGCAAATTTTTCGCTCGTTAAGTCTAAATCAAATTGCTTTTGATTTAAACCCAAATCGGCGGCGTATTTCTTGAGCGAAGCAACGTCCAAAGCAGTTTGGTTTTTATACAAAACGTCGGCATATTCAAAAAATTTGCCCTGCGCGTTTGCCGCGTTTGCCGCGAGCGCGGCGCGAAAAGCGTTTTCGTGAATGTTTGTTAAGGGAAAATCGCGCACGACAAAACGGATTTTATCGCCATATTCCACCAGAACTTTTGTTAAAACCGGATGCACTGCCGAACACGCCGGACATTGAAAATCGGTGAACATGACAACCGTTACGGGAGCGTCTTGTTTGCCTTGAAAAGGTTGATTGGCGGTTGAAACGTTTTGTGCAATCGGCGCGGGTTCTTTCAGCAGAAATTTCGCATTGTATTTCTTAAAGAGTTTCTCGCGTAATGCGTTTTCCAACTGTCCGCGTTCTTCGCCGGAAAATTCGCGCATTTTGTCGGTTATTTCATGCGCGATTAAATCGCTTGCTTCGATATTTTGCGATTTTGCTTCCGTCGCAACCAAAGCCGAATAAATCGCCTGTTCGAGCGCGTCACGCACCTGAGCGTAAATATCGGCTTTAAGGTCGTAAAGTTTCAGTTTATTTTTTGCTTCAAAACTTTCAACCAAAATCGGCTTGCCGCCCGCTGTTGCTAAAGTTTCAAAAGGTTTAAGATTCGGCGCGTTCACGTCTTTGCCGAGCGTCGTTTTATATTTAATTTTTAGGTTTGAGAGATATTCAAGCAGAGCCTTTTGCTCAGGTTCGCGGCGCAGGAAAGCGACAATTTGCGGACGCACTTCCGCCAGAGTTTTGTTCCCGACGGCGGCGCGATTCGCTTCATAAACGGCTTGTATTTCTTTGTCGGTCGGTGCTGAAACTTTGTTTGTAACTTCTGTTTCGATAAGTTTTTCAATCGTCAATTTCCGCGCGCTGGCTTCGGCTTCAAATAAAGTTTCGGCGATTTGCTCTTCAAGCAAGGCTTTCCGCATTTCGGAAACAGTTTTCGGCAGATTTTCAAACGCCTCACGCGTTTCCGGCGCAAGGTCTTTTGTTGTAAATTTTTGACCGTTCGCCGTTGCTAAAACTTCATCGGTCTTTTGAGCAAATAATGTAAAAGTAAAAAACAGTAGACAGAAAAATGTTGTAATAAATTTCATAAAAGTTTCTTTGCGTTCTTTGCGTTATCATTTTTTCGTAATGCAAAGAACGCAGAAGGTTATGCAAAGGACGTGGAGAATTCACTGGCAAATTTTAATAATTCTTTTGGAACTCTGACGGCTTCTTTCTCGCACGGTTCGCCGAAAATTTCGGGATGAAAAATCTTTGCCAAAATCTCCACGCCGTTAATGATGCGCGGCGCGGGACGCGAAAAATACGAAGTTGCGTCTAACGCCCAAATCTCGCCCGTTTGAAACGCGGGAATTTTACGAAAAGATTCGGGAAAAATTGTGTTCGGCAATTGGCGCAAAATGTCTTCCGCGTAATAACCGCACGGAATTAAAACTAAAACCTCCGGCTGTTCATCAAAAACGCGAGCGTAAGTTGTCGTTACCGACTTTTCGCCCGCTTTGCCGAGCAGACAATATCCGCCCGCAATTTCCACTTGTTCCGGTGTCCAATGTCCGGGCGAAAACGGCGGCTCAAGCCATTCGAGCATAAACACGCGCGGGCGTTTTTTGATGTTTGCCGTATTTCGGCGAAC
>JACCYR010000360.1 GCA_013696385.1 Acidobacteriota bacterium | reverse complement strand
CAAAAATCGAACAAAACGGAAAAGCAGTATTTAACTTTTATTGACCCGCACGGATTGAGAAACGAAGATTCGGAATTCTCAAGTGATAAAGTTCAACTACACAAGTATTTACGGATTGAATTTCCCGAAATTAAAAACGTAACTCTGAATTCATTTATTCTCGCACCGTCAAGTTTTGATATATCAGGCGTGCGAAATTGGAAAAGAGAAGATGAAAGCATTGACATTAAAACATATAGCAATAATCTAAATATCTACGAGTTAGGCAACGGAAACGATTTTAGCTATGTATCGGAAATTGTAAGAAAAATTATTAATGATTAAAAGTTTGCGAAAATTGCTAATATCTCTCCTAAAAGCGAAAACAATAAAATTCCCGGCAGATTAAAATTATTTTATGAAAATTCTTGTTCTCGGTGCGGGTCGGATGGGACTTGGTGCGGTTTTTGATTTAGCGCATAATTCGCCCTTGGTAGATTCAATTACGGTTGCCGATGCCGATTTTGCAAAGGCGCAGCAGGTTGCCGATTTGGTCAATAGCTCGAAAATTTCGGCGATACAACTTGACGTTTCCGATTACGAAAAAACGATTTCCGCCATGCGCGGACACGATTCGGCTATTTCCTGCGTCAATTATTGGCATAACTTTGAGCTTTCCCGCGCGGCGATTGAAGCGCAGATAAATTTTTGCGATTTGGGCGGAAATAATTACGTTGCCCGCGAGCAGCTTGCGCTCGACAAAGAAGCGAAAAACGCGGGAATAAACATTATTCCCGATTGCGGACTCGCGCCCGGAATGGTTTCAATTCTGGCGATGCACGGCGCAAAACGGTTTGACGAAATTGAAGAAATTCACATCCGCGTCGGCGGTTTGCCGCAAAATCCGCAACCGCCGCTCAATTATCAATTGATTTTTTCCGTCGAAGGTTTAATCAATGAATATGTCGAAGCGGCTCGCATTATTCGCGGCGGCGAAATAAAGGAAATTGAACCAATGACTGAACTTGAAACGCTCGCATTTGACGGTTTTCCCGCGCTCGAAGCGTTTCAAACTTCCGGTGGAACTTCTACTTTGCCCGAAACTTTTCTGGGAAAACTGCGCGAACTCGATTACAAAACAATTCGTTATGCGGGACATTGCGATAAATTTAAAACGATGATTGATTTGGGTTTGTGTTCAAGCGAGGAGATTACCGCCGATTATGTCAAAGTTAAGCCGCGCAAAGTTTTGGGCGAACTTCTGCAAAGAAATCTGCCCGCCGACGAGCCTGATTATGTTTTGATTCGACTTGAATTTGTCGGCAAAAAAACCGGCGAAACAAAGCGTTTGCGTTACGACATTGTTGATAAATTCGATGCGGAAACCGGCTTGAGCGCGATGATGCGGACAACCGCTTTTCCCGCTTCAATCATCGCGCAGATAACGGCGCAAGGCGATGTGAAAATGCGCGGCGCGACTCCGCAGGAAAAGGCGATTGACGCAGAAAAGTTTGTCGCGGAACTAGCGCGAAGAAATATCAAAATACAAGAATTTTGGCAGTGAAAGCAAATTTCAAATATGAGTGTCAGGAAAAGTTTTGGAGTTCCAACTTTAGTTGGCTCTTATGTCAGAAGCCAACCAAAGTTGGAACTCAAAACACACCTGCAAATCCAATCCAAATTTGCTTCGGATTAAATAAAAATTATTTCATCAATTCACTGGTCAAAATCGCGCCGCCCATTTGCGTCATGACGGCTGAAATTTTCACGACTTTGCGGCTTTCTTTGTCAATCCAAACGGTTTGATTGTCTGAGCCGTCTTCAGATTTTAATGAAACTTTGTAGGCTTCAAATTCGCCCGCCGGAACTTTTACTTTTTCCATGCCTTCGACCTTCAAAATCATTGTTTTGACTTTGCTCTCTTGCACGTCGAAGTTGCGAAACGTCGTGGCGTAACCTTCCGCCAGAGGCAAAGTGGCGATGACGTTGAAACTGCCCGTTCCATCGGCAAACAAACCTTCGCCTAAATCCATATTTATCGGTTTCGCCTGTCCGTTCATCGTCATATTGCCGACGGCTTTGTTGTTCTTGTATTCTAGTTCAACATTCATCGGACCTTGACTAAAGGAGCGTTTTTTCAAATTCAAAGTGCCTTTTTCGATGACGGACATTTCCTTGATTTCGCCTTGCGGTGTCGTTACATTTTCGGTGATTATCCAAACGCCTTCGCCGTCTTTGATTTCACTTGAAACGG
>JACCYR010000350.1 GCA_013696385.1 Acidobacteriota bacterium | reverse complement strand
GTTGGTTTATTTTCCAAAAAGAACCGCTTAAACAAATGCCGAAAATTCTCCGCGACAAATGGCGGATTGACGAATTTTACAACGGTTACATCGTTGACCCGATTACAAACATCTCGCGCCACGGTTTATGGCAAGGCTTCGATTTGGGCGTAATTGACGGAATAGTGAACGGCATCGGGCATTCTGTCGCCGCGCTCGGTTCAGTCGTGCGCCAAGTTCAAGTCGGATTCGTGCGTTCTTACGCCGCGTTTATGCTGTTCGGCGCGTTGATTGTGATTGGGTATTTTATTTATTACGGATTCAAATTGATTGGTTAGCTCTTAGTCCTACGTCATTCGTCCTTCGCTAAAAAAAAGGACAAAGAACAAAGGACAAAGGACAAATAAAAATGGATTATTTAGCGGAAAATCTTTTAACGATTCTGATTTTGCTTCCCGTTTTCGGCGCATTGGCGACGCTTGGATATGCGCTTGTTTGGAAACAGGAAAGCAGTTTGAAATGGATAACGCTCGGCTTTACCGTTCTGAACTTTTTGATTTCGCTCTTTTTGGTTGCCGATAAAGGCGCGATTTCGGCAAGTGGGTTTTATTTCGAGAAAAATATCCCGTGGATAAAAGCGATAAATACGAATTATCACGTCGGTGTTGACGGGCTTTCGATTTGGCTGGTCGTTTTGACGACGTTTATTATGCCGATTGCGATTGTTTCGACGTGGCAGGCGGTTGAAAGACGGGCAACGGCTTTTTATGTTTTTCTGCTTCTGCTCGAAAGCGCGATGATTGGCGTTTTTGTGTCGCTCGATTTGCTCGTCTTTTATCTGTTTTTTGAAGCCTCGCTTGTGCCGATGTTTTTTCTTATCGGAATTTGGGGCGGCGAAAATCGAATTTACGCGGCGGTCAAGTTTTTCGTCTATACGGCATTGGGAAGTTTGTTGATGCTCGTAGCGATAATCGCTTTGTATTATCTGCATTTTGCCCAAACAGGCATCGGAACATTTGATTATGTAACGCTTGTTAATTCGCTCAAAACAGGCACACTTATTTTTTCAAAAGAAACAGGTCTTTTGCTGTTCGGCGCGTTTGCATTGGCGTTTGCCATCAAAGTTCCGATTTTTCCATTTCACACTTGGCTGCCCGACGCGCACACCGAAGCACCGACGGCAGGTTCGGTTGTCCTCGCCGCTATTTTGCTGAAAATGGGAACTTACGGTTTGATGCGTTTTAATCTCGTCTTATTTCCCGAAGCGTCGCGCGAACTCGCCTGGCTGTTTATTGTTTTGGCGATTATCGGCATTATTTACGGCGCACTCGTCGCAATGGTTCAGCCCGATGTCAAAAGATTGGTCGCTTATTCGTCAGTCGCGCACATGGGTTTTGTGATTTTGGGAATATTTTCGTTCACCGAAATGGGAATGCAAGGCGCATTGTATCAAATGCTCAGTCACGGCATTGCCACGGGCGCGTTGTTTTTGCTTGTCGGTTTTATCTACGAAAGACGGCACACACGCGAAATTACCGAATTCGGCGGTTTGGCAAATGTGATGCCGATTTACGCGACGATTTTTGTCATTACGACGATGGCTTCTATCGGTCTGCCGTTTTTGAACGGCTTTGTCGGCGAATTTCTGATTATGATTGGAATGTGGACATCAACCGCGCTGCAATCGGTGAACGGTTGGAATATGAATTATATTGCAACGATGTTGGCGGGAACAGGCGTGATTTTCGCGGCGGTTTATCTGTTGTGGATGGTGCAGAGAGTTTTCTTCGGCAAAATTACAAATGCGAAAAACAAAGGATTAAAAGATTTGAGTTGGCGCGAAATCGGTTTGATTGCTCCGCTGGTGTTTTTGATGGTTTTTATGGGCGTTTATCCGAAACCGTTTTTGGACACTTCAAAAACGAGCGTTTTAGCCATCCGCGATAGAATTATCGGGAGTCAAAAAGGCGGCAGTTTCGATAAAGCAGAAAACAAATAAATGAACACATTATTACTTGCAGATTTAGCAAATCCGAACGCTGATATTTCGGCGGTTTTACCTGAAATGATTTTGGCAATCGCGGGAACACTCGTTATGCTTTACGACAGTTTCGCGCCGAAACAACGCTATGTTACGGGCGCGATTTCGCTTATCGGGCTTGCGCTTTCGGCGGTTTTTCTTTATTTGATGTGGGGAAACGC
>JACCYR010000349.1 GCA_013696385.1 Acidobacteriota bacterium | reverse complement strand
CCGCTTCCTGCACATAATTGAGCGCGTCGCGGAAAAGTTTCTGCGTTTTTTGCAGGTCAATAATATAGATACCATTGCGTTCACCAAAAATATATTCCTTCATTTTCGGATTCCAACGGCGAACTTGATGACCAAAGTGAACTCCTGCTTCGAGCAGTTCCTTCATTGTAACAGTAGCCAAAATTAAAAATCTCCTTAACCTATTGGTTTTTGTACTCGCCGCAACTTGCAGATTCAACCAAATGAAGCTGCGACAATGGATTTAATAAATGGAAAATGCAAAACGGAAAATGGAAAGTTTTCCATCATCCATTTTGCATTTTCCATTAAAAGATTATCGTTTCGAGAATTGGAATCTCGCTCTCGCGCCTTTTTGACCGTATTTCTTACGTTCTTTTTGACGCGGATCTCGCGTAACCAATCCCGCTTTTTTCAAAGCCGGACGCAAATCCGCATTGTATTCCATCAAAGCGCGTGTAATTCCGTGCCGCACCGCACCGGCTTGTCCTGCCGTTCCGCCGCCTTTAACATTGACTAAAATGTCGAATTTGTTGGAAGTATCAGTTAATCGAAGCGGTTGATGAATAATCATTCGCAATGCTTCGTTTGGAAAATACTCTTCAAAATTTCGCCGATTGACGATAAGTGCGCCGCTTCCTGGGCGAAGATAAACCCGTGCTGTTGAAGTTTTTCTGCGACCTGTGCCGTAATACTGAATGTCTGCCATATTTTTTATAGTTGTCGGTTGTCAGTGGTCAGTTGTCGGTTGCTTTTCTGCCAACTGACAACCGACAACTGACCACTATTTTCTATTTTGTTTCAATTTCGATGGTTTCCGGGTTTTGCGCGGCGTGGCGATGTTCGCCGTCGGCATAAACTTTTAGTTTTTTCGCCATTGCTTTGCCGAGTTTTGTTTTCGGAAGCATACCTTTGACCGCCGATTCGATTATTTTTTCGGGATTTTTTATAAACATATCTTTGGCAGTTACTTCACGAAGTCCGCCCGGATAATGCGTATGACGGCGATACATTTTCTGGTCGTTTTTTGAACCTGTAAATAAAGCGTGCCGCGCATTGATAACGACAACATGGTCGCCCATATCCATAAAAGGTGTCCACGCCGGATTGTTTTTGCCCGACAACATCCGTGCCACTTCCGTTGCCAAACGCCCGACAGTTTTGCCCTTCGCGTCAACCACAAACCACTTGCGGTTTTCCGCCAAACCCTTTCCGCTGGGAAAATAAGTACTCATAATTGCATACGCCAGTCTAAAATTTCCGCTAAAACGCGAACAGCTAGAATATCGAAAAAAGATTTTAACGTCAAGTAGTGATTAGCTAATAATTGAAAATCCAAATTTTACGCCAGCCAGAATCAAACCGACTATCGTTTTTGCATCTTCAATTTCGCCGTTTTTGATTTTCTCAAACGCTTGCTCAAAGGTGATTTTTTCGATTTCGATTAGCTCATCTTCTTCAAGATTTTGTTTTGTTTTGGTTAAATTCGTTGCCAGAAAAACGTGCATTTTCTCAGTTAAAAATCCAGGTGATACATAAAACTCCGTCAACTTTTCGATATTCTCAGCCGTTACACCAATTTCTTCTTCGAGTTCGCGCCGTGCGCCCGTTTCGGGGTTTTCATTTTTTTCAATCGTTCCGGCAGGAATTTCCAAAAGATATTTTCCAGCCGCGTGGCGATATTGCTTGACCAAAGCAACAGTTTTATCCGCAAATATCGGCACAATCACTACGCTTCCGTTATGTTTGACAATTTCGCGCTTGTATTCGGTTTCGCCTTCGCGGATTTCGGCGATGTTCACATCAAAAATTTTACCCTCGTAAATTGTTTTGGTTGAAATAACTTCAGGTTTTGTCATAAAAATAGTTGCCGCGAAAAAGCATAAAAGACCCAAAAAACGAAACAATAAAAATAAACAGTAAAACATAAATGTTTTTATGTAATTTTTTTGCGATTTTTGTGCTTTTTTGCGGCTATAAATCCTTCAAAAAATCGCGCACTTTTTTCATATCTTCCCAAACCTCGCGTTTCTTGCTTGCATTGCGCAACAGATACGCCGGATTAAAAGTCGGCATCAACTTCATTCCGTTATAATCGTAAAATTCGCCGCGAATCTGCGAAATCGCTTTCTTTGTATTGAGCAATGCTTTGGTCGGCGTATTTCCAAGCGAAATAATAACTTCGGGATGCACAGCGGCAATTTCCCGATGAAGATACGGCGTAAAAAATGCTAAAACATCGGGCGTGAGTTCGTCGCCTTGTGAAATGTATTTAACAACATTAGTTAAATAACAATCTTCGCGCTTTAAGCCAATCGCCGCCAAAATTTTCTCGAGTAATTGTCCGACCGGACCCATAAAAGGCTTTTCCGAATCGGCGTCGGGCGCACCCGGCGATTCACCGACAATGACGACCCGCGCATCTTTTTTTCCCGTTCCGAAGATAAAGAATTCATTGGCGAAAGTCGGAATTGATTTAGCTTTGCTCAACAATTCCTGATTTATTTCGTCAATCGTTTCGGTGGAAGGCAAAATGTTTTCTTCAAAAAGAGAATTTTGCATAAAAGAATTTAGCCACAGAGTTCACAGAGAACACAGAGGAAAAAACTCTGAGAACTCTGTGTTCTCTGTGGCAAAAATTATTATTTGTTTAGAAAATCACGCACCTTTTTCATATCTTCCCAAACTTCGCGTTTTTTTCGCGGGTCGCGCAAAAGATATGCCGGATGAAACGTTGGCATCACTTTAATACCGAAGTAATCTTGAAATTCACCGCGTATTTTCGTAATGCCGGTTTTTGTATCAAGCAGATTTTGCGTCGCCGTGTTTCCCAAAACGACAATAACTTTCGGACGCACGACGGCGATTTCACGAAGCAAAAATGGGCGGCAAGTGTCGGCTTCGGCGGCAGTCGGCTGACGATTTCCGGGCGGGCGACAACGATTGACGTTTCCGATAAAAACGTCTTCGCGCTTTAATCCGATACTTTCGATAATTCTGTTTAAAAGTTGTCCCGCACGTCCGACAAACGGTTCGCCCGAAGCATCTTCATCCGCGCCCGGCGCTTCGCCGACAAACATTAAATCGGCTTGAAAATTTCCGTTACTGTGAACAATTTTCGTGCGTCCTTCCCACAGCGGACAGCGTATGCAATTACCAATATCTTGGCGAATATCCTCAATTGTTTCGTTTGATTCAGGCAGTTTTTGCTTCACATCGCCGAATAACGACGGTATTTCTTCGGTTGTTTTTGGCATTTCTTCTTTCCCCTTTACTTGTTCTTGCGGCTGATTATTTAAAAATGAATTTCGTTTCGGCAACGATGGCAGACGCGAAAGTTTTGTAGATTCCAAAAGATTTCGTCGCGTTTGATTTGCTTCAATATTTAAAACTTCCGGCGCAGGTTCGGCAACTTTTCTTAATATCTCGTCGGCTGGAACAAAACGCTCAAGTTTTTCACGCGAAATTTCCGACTTTGGACTTTGGACTTTGGACTTTGGACTAAAAAAAATTTCTGGCAGCTCAACCGCGAAATTTTCCACGCCGAGTTCTTTCAGGTAGAAAACCTGTTCTTTTATGTCGGCAAGCAATGCGGAAATCTCATTTGGCATTTGTAAATTTTTTTAAGGCAAAGGCGCGACATAATGGAAAATATATGTTTTCAAATTTTCCATTTTCCATTTTCCATTATATTGCTTTGTGTCTTTGCATTAAAACCTTATATTTCACTGCCCTAATTCACGCCGATTCGGTGAATTTGGCAAAGAATCTTTCTTCTCGCTCTTCTCGCCTGTTTCGGCAAATACTTCCTTGATTGCGCCGATGCTCGACAACATACTCGAAGTTTCCATCGGCATAAAGATAACTTTGGCATTGTTTGTCCGCGTCATGTCGCGCAAAGATTCGATATAGCGCGATGTGATTAAGTATTGCGTCGTTTGTTCCGCATTGCCGATTGATTGGGCGATTTGGGCAATGGCTTGCGCGTCTGCCGCCGCCGATTTCAGCCGCGCTTGCGCCGCGCCGTCCGCCTGCAAAATCGCCGATTCCTTTTCGCCTTCCGAGCGCGTGATTGCCGCTTGCTTTTCGCCTTCGGCGCGTGTAATGGCGGCTTGTTTGTCGCCTTCCGCCGTCAAAATCAAAGCGCGGCGGTTGCGTTCAGCCGTCATTTGTTTTTCCATCGTGATTCGCACATCTTCCGGCGGATTGATATTTTTTACGTCCACGCGCGTAACTTTTACGCCCCATTTGTCGGTTGCTTCGTCAAGAATCAAGCGCAGTTTGGCGTTAATCTGGTCGCGGTTTGAAAGCGTGTGGTCTAAATCCATTTCGCCCATCACCGAGCGCATTCCGGTAATCGTCAACTGCACGATGCCGCCGACCAAATCATTAACTTCATAGACGGATTTTATCGGGTCGGTAATCATCCAATAAACCACTGAATCAACATTTATCGTAACATTATCGCGGGTAATAACAGGTTGCGGCGGCAAATCAATATATTGTTCGCGCAAATCAATCGAAGTAATTCCGGGACGCACGTTTGTCCAATAAAATGCTCGCGGTGCTTCAAAAAACGGCACAATAATGTTAAGTCCGCTTGCCGCAACCCGGTGGAAACGCCCAAGCCTTTCAATCAGCAAGACGCTTGATTGCGGCACAATTTTTATTGTTTTTGCCGCTACGATTAGCAACGCTAATCCAATAAAAGCTAAAAAGATTAATCCATACATTTTTGTTTTGACCTCCAAAGTATTTTTATAAGGTGAATATACCGTATTTTTAAGAATTTTGGAACAAGCACTAAACCGGAAAAGCGTTTTTGAATTGCTTAGACAATAAAAACCAAATTATAATTTGCGGGTATGACCGTCAAACTTTCCGACATCCAAGACGCGCAGCAAATTCTCCAAAATATTATTATTCCAACGCCGATTCTCGCCGACGGCAAACTTTCGCGTGAAATCGGTGCGGACGCGCACCTGAAAGCCGAATGTTTGCAGCGCGGCGGTTCGTTCAAGATTCGCGGCGCGTATAACAAAATTCACCGCTTGTCCGGCGAAGAGAAACAGCGCGGCGTAATTGCGGCATCGGCGGGAAATCACGCGCAAGGCGTGGCACTTGCCGCCAAACTTCACAACATCAAAGCGACTATTGTGCTGCCTGAATTCGCGCCTTTGACCAAAATCACCGCAACCAAATCCTTCGGCGCGGAAGTGGTCCTTTACGGCAAAACTTTTGACGAAGCTCTGGCTTATTCCAAGAAATTGCAGGCAGAACACGGCTACACTTACGTTCACGCCTTTGATGACGAACTCATTATTGCCGGACAAGGAACAATTGGTCTAGAGATTGCGCGGGATTTGCCGCCAGCGTCCGTCGTTGTTGTGCCAATCGGCGGCGGCGGTTTGATTTCGGGAATTGCGATTGCGCTTAAAAATCTTCTGCCGGAAGTCCGTATCGTCGGTGTTCAAGCGGCGAACTGTGCGCCGATGAAAAAGAGCTGTGAAGTAGGCGAAGCGGTTGAAATCGAAGC
>JACCYR010000347.1 GCA_013696385.1 Acidobacteriota bacterium | reverse complement strand
TGCGGTAATTTAAGATTTCTTCCATTTGTTATAAAGTTCATTTAAGCGGTATTGCGCCGACAAAGTGCGCGGATTTTGTTCGCCTTGCGAGATTTTCAGGCTTTCGCAACTTTCCAAAACAAGCGGTGCGGCTTCGGCAAAACGCTTTTGAATAATCAAATTTTCGCCCAGCGCGCTGTTTGCCATCGCCACCCAAAAAATGCAAGCCGGGCGCACCGACTCCAACACCTACGCCAACTCCGACACCGACGGCGACTCCGACACCAACTCCAATACCGGGTGGTAACGTTTGCACGCCGATTATTACCGTAACCGAAGGCGACCTCTTCCCAGGCGGCATGACTGAATTTGCAGTAACCAGCAGTTCAGGCACAATTACGGTTGATCCTAATAATAGCAGCACCGGGTTGCAGTCATTAACGGTGGTTAGTTCGATGAATGCGATGGTGAATATCCCGACTTTCACGCCCGGCACGAGAACGCCAGTGATTGTAACCTTCACGGTTAACAATCCGAATCTGCCGGTTGATATTATCATTGCGGGCGACAAGTCAGTTTCACGGTGTGATAATTCGTTTGTGGTGCGGCAATCCAACCAACGAACCTGAGGTAGGAGTTGTGCGTCTGGATAAATCATTCTGGATGACGAACACGACGAGGCAAGTGAATTCGTTGCTGAACTTTGCATTATTGAAGTTCAGCCCAAGTGATGACACTGCAATTACTGTTCGGAATCAATAACCATTAGCCCAAAACCGTCAAGCTAAAATACGGTTTTAGCATAAAAGAAAAAAGCCGGAGTCAGATAAATTTATCTGACTCCGGCTTTTTTCTTTTCATCGGCATTTCAACAGAAAATTATACTAACTCAAATCGGATTGTGCGTAAAGGCGGAAGCCCGCGCGTGAGTAAGGGCGCGGAATTTGCGCACGAACTTTCTTGAATTGGTATTAGGTGCAAAGATAAGGCTGATTTGCACTCTTTTTGTAGATTGAAAGATAAATATTACTGCGCTTTGCTTTGGGTTGTTGAAGTATTGGTGTTCGCGCTGGCAGTTTGGTTTTGAGTTGCCGTTTCGTTTTTTATCTCTTCGGGTGATTTCCAACCGGCTTTTTTTAGCAAATCAATTGCAAAATGAATCGGAACAGCCATATTTGCCGCGCTACTTTCAGTGAAAACGCCGAAATTTACGCCGATCACCTTGCCGGTTTGTCCGAACAGCGGCGCACCCGAACCGCCCTCGCCAGTTTTCGCGTCATGGACAATCCGGCGCGGATCTAAATCGGTGATTGCGCCCTGCGTCGTCAGCGGCACGATTTTGCGCGATTGCGCCAAAAAATTTATCAGCGATTGACGCGAACCGCCGAACCGCGAATTAATTAATTTTGCTTCGTCGTCGTCAACCATTGCCAGCAATCGGTTAGGACCGTTTGGATAGCCCATCGTTACCACCGTTTTGCCGATGGAAACGGCTTCGGAGTCGGCTTCGAGCGGCAGAACCGGAATATCCGGCGAAATTGAATTTTCATCAATTGAACCGATTGCCAAATCTACACGCGCGCCGATCTGCCGAATTTTTAGCGGAATTGGCTGCGGCAGATTCGGAAAATAAATAACCAACCGCTTGATTCGCGCCCGTCCGTTTGATTCCTTCATCATCTGCTTTATTAAATCATCTTCATTCCAGGGCTGAAGAACGTGGCGATTGGTAACGATAAACCCGTTGCCGACGTGAAAGCCCGTGCCGATAAAGTCATATTCGACGGGTGTTCCGTTGCCTTCGGTTGTCAAGCTCATTTGCGCCTCTTGGTTTTGAAAACCTTCTTCCGAAGGCGGCGGCTCAAACTGGCTCGGTTGAAAGTCCTGCGGGTCGGGATAACGCAGCATTTTACCGCTTTTGCGGTCAACTAAATCATAAACGCCAACAATCAAACACACGCCGTTTCCGTATTCGACACGCAGATTGGGCGCAAGCGAAACGGTTTTGATAATATCTTTATTTGACTTGTCAATTTCGCCGATTTGGTCGTTGGTTTGCGTGACTTTTTCCTGCAATTGGCGGACAATTTCATTTTGCTGTTCGGCTAGCTGGCGATTTTTTTGAAGTTCATTGTTAAAAGCATAACCGAGATAAAAAATTCCGCTGATTGAACCAACAACGATGGCTAAAACGACAAGTTTAGTCATCCAAGAAATTTCGCGTGAAAGTTCGCGGACAAATTCGCGCAAAAATGCTTTTGCATCATCGCGTTTCGGTGAAAAGGAAGAGTCGAGCGCGGCTGTTTCAATAAATTGCGCGATATGCGGTTCACGGTTTGTCGTAATGAGCGCGGATTTGGACTCAAGCGAAAAGAACGAAAATGAAACGCCGGTTGCCGGAACATCAATGCAATCGCCGTCCTCGATAGCGACAAAACGGCGCAAAGGTGTGCCGTTGAGCGTTAAATTCAGCGATTCCTGAAAACTGATAATGCGATAAACGCCGTCTTCAAATTCCAATTCGAGCCACACGCCTGTGGCGGAAATTTTATTTGTGTGAATTTGTAAATTACTAGCTTCGGTCGAGCCAAGACGGATATTTTCCTCCGTGAAAAACTCAGTGCGTTTTTCCGCGCCGACCTTAACGTGAATAATGATACCAACTGCCATTTTTTATAAAACAAAAAAGTGTGAAACCAAAAATTACCATTATGATTT
>JACCYR010000345.1 GCA_013696385.1 Acidobacteriota bacterium | reverse complement strand
TTTTTCAAACAATGTGCGACAAGTTTTAATGCTCTATCGCCTTCAGGATGCGAAAAATTGTCGTTATACGCTTTGAAATTGTCAACGTCAATCATCATAAAACTCATCGGAAAGCCGTGCCGATTTGAGCGTTTAATTTCTTCCGCCAGGCGTTCTTCCAGATAACGCCGATTGAGCAAACCCGTTGCAGCATCCGTTATGGAAAGTTGCTCCAACTCACCAGCTTTGTCTTTTAACGCGGCGCGGTCAATTAAAACCGCTAGCTGCGGCGCAATCGCATTAAGAAATTCCAAATCATATTCGCTGTAAGTTCCGCCGTCGGTTTTGTCCGCCAGATTCAAAACAGCAATTTTCCGCTTGCCTATTGCCAACGGACAGATGATAAAAGACTTGGACTTGTATTTCCATTCGAGCGGCGCAGATTGCAGACCGATTTTATCAATGTCCGCCGCAACCAAGGATTCTCCGCTTTCTAAAACCTGCCGCGCAACTCTTTCACCGAGATTTTCCTTTTCTTTTTTGATTGCGTCGGCATTATTGCCGATTGCTGCCTTGACTGTAAAAGTGTCCGTTTTTTCATCGAAAAGCAGAAGCGAACTGCGCTCGGCTCGCATCAATTCGGCGGGAATTTGCGTCAGGCGCAACCAGAAATCTTCCGAATCAATCTCGCTCAGATTCTCATTAAGTTTTCGCATCGCAAGTTCTAACTGTTTGTGCCGCGCAAGTTCTTCCCGAAGCTGCAGAATCTCGAGTTCCAAAGCGATATTTTGACAAAAACATGCAATCCGGCACTGCATATTTTTGCTGACGGCTTCACCGCCTAAAATCAAACCGCTGCGGATTTCACCGCCGACGGCTCCAGCTTCTTCGCTGCCCAAATGTTTTTTTCGCTGCTTGTTCATTTCCACTTTGGGTTTCAGACTAATGTTTTCATTAGAGGGCTTTTGCTTGTTTTCCTAAAGAGAAAACTTTCTAAGCTGAATATAACCAATTGACTTTTATTTATCAAAAAGGTTTTCGTTAGAAACAGCGGAAACCTTATTTTCTTTGAACGTATTTGATACATAAAAACTGTTTTATTATGTTTCACCCGGAATTATATATTTTGCAAAAGCCTTGTATTTATGGAATATTTCGGTTTGGCACGCATCTTGTATCTAATGATTATATGTCAAAAGCGTTTTAGATTTAACGGAAGACAAGGTTTTTATTTCAGGGAGGAATTAAAAAAAATTATGACAAATGATGATGTTATTTCGACACTTAATAATTTAATTGAAACTTGCAAAGATGGGCAAGACGGCTTTAAGGAATCTGCCGGAAACGTAGAAAGAAGTGATTTAAAAAGCACTTTTTATGAGTTTTCACAGCAACGTTCCCAATTTGTCGGCGAATTGCAATCTTTAGTGCGCGAACTTGGCGGCGACCCGGAAAATACGGGAAGCGTTTCAGGCAGTTTGCATCGCGGCTGGATAAATATTAAATCCGCTATCACCGGACAAGATGAATCGTCAATTTTAAATGAAGCCGAACGTGGCGAAGATGCGGCAAAAAAAGCGTATAAAGATGCTTTAGAGCAAACCTTGCCCACTAATGTAAATGCAGTTGTCCAAAGACAAGCGGAAGCGGTTAATACTGCCCACGACAAAGTGAGGAATCTTCGGGATGCGGCAAATGCAGCAACGAACTAAAGGTTTTGATTTTTCATTTTAATCTAAAAAAGGAGCATAAATGCTCCTTTTTTATTTAACGCATCTTCATTTTCAGAAGGCTGAGAACTGCTGAATAAACATTTTAGTTTCCAACCGCGCCCAAACCGTTTTTTTCGTTTTCCTCAATATAAGGAAATTCTGAGTTTATCCGAATACAAGCCGCAAAGTGATTTGGTTTTGTTTCGGCAAGCTGTGGTTCTTGTCTTTTACAATCTTCAATTGCGTATGGGCAGCGCGTATGAAAATTGCAGCCCGCAGGCGGATTTATCGGCGAAGGCACATCGCCGGTTAAAATAATTCGTGTCCGTTTGGCTTCAATTTCCGGGTCAGGCACAGGAACGGCGGAAATCAGAGCTTTTGTATAAGGCATCAACGGGTCGCTATAAACTTCTTTGCCGTCGGCGAGTTCGACGATTTTGCCGAGATACATTACCGCCACACGGTCAGATAGATGACGGACGGCACGTAAATCGTGCGAAATGAAAAGATACGTCAGATGTTTTTCAGCTTGGAGTTTCTCCATCAAGTTCATAATCTGCGCTTGAATCGAAACGTCTAAAGCGGAAATCGGTTCGTCGGCGACAATAAATTCCGGCTCAACCGCAAGCGCACGTGCAATACCGATGCGCTGCCGTTGACCGCCCGAAAATTCGTGCGGATAGCGTTTGATAAAGCGGCGGCTCATCCCGACGGTTTCCATCAAATCTTTGACAATTTCTTCGACATTTCCGCCATTTTCCAAACTGAATGTGCGAATCGGTTCGCCGATAATTTGTCCGACGGTCATTCGCGGATTGAGCGAAGCGTAAGGGTCTTGGAAAATCATTTGCAGATTTTTGCGTTCTTCGCGCATTTGGTTTTGTGAAAGATGCGCCAAATCTTTGCCTTGATAAAAAACCTGCCCGTCGGTTGGTTCGGTCAAGCGCAAAATCGCTTTGCCAAGCGTTGATTTTCCGCAACCCGATTCACCGACAAGCCCTAAAGTTTCGCCTTTTTTAATATCTAAAGACACGCCGTCAACTGCTTTGACGACGCGACGAACTTTGCTTCCGCCCGTAATTTTGTCTAAAATTCCGCCGCCGCCCAAATCGAAATGGACTTTTAGATTTTGTAAAGAGATTAAATTATTTCCGTTTGTTTCTGCCATTTTATTTTTCCAATTCAGCTAATTTTTGTGCCATTTCTTCCGTCGTCATTAAAAATTCATTTGTTGCCGGATTAAATAAGCGAAGCGTTTCGCCTGTGTCAACTAATTCCAAACCTAACGATTCGCTTAAAACCCGTTTGTCTTTGACTTCAACTTTTATCAATTCACCTTCCATTAACCGATAAGTAATCTTCTGCGTCATCTGAAACCATCGGCGGATAATTTTTCCGTGCCGGAATTGTCGAAGTATCAACGTTCATTTTTGTTCTCTCTTTCTGCTACTGATTCGGCATAAACTTCCTTTGCAAAATGGCACAATGAATAATGATTTTCGTTTATCTGCACGAAAGGCGGAAATTCCTGCACACAAATTTCCCGCACTCGCTCGCAACGCTCGGCAAACGGACAGCCCGGCGGCAGATGCGCGACATCCGGCGGCAAGCCCGGAATCTGATAAAGTTCCGTTCCGGCTTCGTGCGCCGGGTCGGGAACTGATTTCAAAAGTCCTTTCGTGTATGGATTTGCCGGAGTTGCAAAAAGTTCCGCCGTCGGTGCGGTTTCAAATACTTTGCCCGCATACATCACAATAATTTTTTCGCTCATTCCCGCAACAACGCCTAAATCATGTGTAATCAAAATGACGCTTGCGCCGAATTCCGCTTTCAGATTTTTAATAAGTTCGAGAATCTGCGCCTGAATCGTAACATCTAGAGCAGTTGTTGGTTCGTCGGCAATCAGCAGTTCCGGTTGACACGACAAAGCCATCGCAATCATTACGCGCTGACGCATTCCGCCGGAAAATTCGTGCGGATAACCGTTAATCCGGCTTTCCGCGTCGGGAATGCCGACGGTTTTCAGCATTTTTATCGCGTGTTGATAAGCCTGCTCTTTCGTGTGTCCGAGATGAAGCTGGGTAACTTCCATCAGTTGCGTCGAGATTTTCAAAAACGGATTTAGGGAAGTCATCGGGTCTTGAAAAATCATAGCAATCCGTTTGCCGCGAATCTTTCGCACATCTTCGATTGAAAGTTTGCAAATATCAATGCCGTTAAAAATTATGTCGCCATTGACGATTTTTCCCGGCGGTTCGGGAATCAAGCGCATAATCGAAAGATTCGTTACTGATTTTCCGCTTCCCGATTCGCCGACAATCCCGATGGTTTCACCTTTTTTCAATTCAAACGAAATGCCGTCAACCGCTTTGACCACGCCGTCTTCCGTCTGAAAATAAGTTTTCAGGTCTTTGACCGATAAAATTGTGCCGTTTGTTTCCATAAATTTAATTTCCGTGCGGACGTTTTAAATTGCAAAGCCGGTGAACTAATCTCGCGTTTTCGGGAACAGTTTGACCGCCACGCCAATAATGAATATCGTGGTCTAATGCTGCATCGCTTATCAAGACAATTCGCTGTCTGCAAAGATGGCAATTATTGTCCTGCTTAAACATTTCCTCTTTTAACTGCCGCGAAAAAACTCTTTGCGAATCGTTAGGCTCAGCGTCTTTCATTATTTCTTTCATTCTAATTTGCCAAGTTGTAAAAGCATATTCGATTCTTTGATAGTCGCCCGTGGCTGTCGTAACACAATCTACAAAATGGTCATCAACCGAAACTAAATCAACATAACTTTCATAAATGGAATCTGCCCGCCGGGTCAAAGATCCCAAATCATAATTTGTAAAAGAAACACTTACTACCCCAAAGAC
>JACCYR010000315.1 GCA_013696385.1 Acidobacteriota bacterium | reverse complement strand
GATTTTGGATTTTGGATTTTGGATTGTTTCGACATTGAAGTTTTCAGCTTCATTATTTTGCAATCCAAAATCCAAAATCAGTTATATTTTGCCATTGCTTTTTCAACGCCGTCAGACAAGACGGCGCGAATCGCTGCGGCACTTTGCTGTAAAACTTTTTCAACTGTTTCCAAATCGGTGTTGGAAAAATTTTCCAACACAAAACGCTTTGCGTCGTTAACTTGCTGTGCGGGCTGAATCCCGATTCGCAGGCGAATATATTCCTGCGTTTTCAAGCAATCATTAATTGATTTCAAACCATTATGACCGCCTGCCGAACCTTTCGGACGCAGACGAATTTTGCCAAGCGGCAAAGCCAAATCGTCCGAAATCACAATCAACTTAGCCGCGCTTCGATTTTCTTTTTTCAACAAACAACAAATCGCTTCACCGCTCAGATTCATAAAAGTCTGCGGTTTGACGAGTTCGGCAGCTTTGTTTTCAATCTCGGCGCGTCCGATTAAAGCGCGGCATTCTTTGCGTTTGACCTGCGTTTGTAGTTCACGCGCTAACCTATCAATCAGCATAAAGCCGAGATTGTGGCGCGTTTTTTCGTATTGCAAGCCCGGATTTCCTAAACCGACGATTAGCCAATTATCCATTTTAGTTCCAAGTTTTAAGTTCCGAGTTTCAAATTTGCAAAATTAACTTGAAACTTGAAACTCGAAACTCGAAACTCGAATTTATGACTTCTCTTCGCCTTCAGTTTCCGCGCCATCTTTGCCGACAATTTCTGGTTCAGCCGGTTCTTCGATCTGCGGTTCGAGTTCTTCTTCTCTCACCACGACTACCGACGCGATGACCATTTCGGGCAATTCGAGAATTTCAACGCCTTCGCCGACCTTCAAATCGGAAACGTGAACGGATTCATTCACGTCAAGATTGGTTACGTCAACTTCGATAAATTCGGGAATTTTGCTTGGCTCGCACAAAACTTTGATTTCACGAACCGGCTGATTCAGCACTGCGCCTTCTTCTTTTAGTCCGGCGGCTTCGCCAGCAAGGTGTATCGGCACGGTAACTTCGATTTTTTCGCCTTTTGCCAGACGGCGTAAATCCGCATGAATCAGGCGACCTTTAATCGGGTCAATCTGGCGTTCGTGAAAAATCACGTCGCCCGCACCTTCGCCCGTCATATCGAGCGAAAAAATCGTATTATGTCCCGTATCCGAGCGCAAAATCGCCGCCAAATCTTTGAGTTCAGCCGCCGCCGCGACACTTTCGCCGCCGCCGCCATAAACAGTAACGGGAATTTTGCCGTCACGCCGCAGACGACGCGCATTGTTTTTGCCGCGCTCTTCTCTTTTTTCTGCTTTTACTACAACTTTATCTGCCATAATTTTGACCTTACAAAATTGGTCTTTGGCTTTCGGTCTTGGGTCTTATTTTACTGACCACTGACTACTGAGCACTGACCACTTTTTAAATAAACAAAGACGAAACGCTTGTTTCATCGTGAATTGATTTGATTGCTTTTGCCAACAGTTTTGCCACGCTCAAAACCTCAATCCTGCCTTCTACCTGTAATTTTCTGCCTTTTTCGCAAAACGGAATTGTATTGGTTACGATAACTTTTTTGAGATGCGAATTAGATAATTTTTCAATCGCGTTACCAGACAAAACGGCGTGCGTAAAACAGGCGTAAATATCATTTGCGCCGCTTGCGTAAAGCGCGTCGGCGACTTTGCAAATCGTGCCGCCCGTGTCGCACATATCGTCAATTATCAAACAATTTTTGCCCTTGACATCACCGACGACGTTCATTACTTCCGCGACATTCGCCTTTTCGCGCCGCTTGTCGCAAAGCGCTAAACCCGTATTTAAGCGTTTAGCATAAGCGCGGGCGCGTTCTGCACCGCCCGTGTCAGGCGCGACGACAATCATATTTTCAACCGGATTTTCTTGAAAATAATCAACAATTACCGGCGCGGCAAAAAGATGGTCAACCGGAACATCGAAAAAACCTTGAATCTGCGAAGCGTGCAGGTCTACCGTTAAAACCCGTTCCGCGCCTGCTGTCGTTATCAAATTAGCGACGAGCTTTGAGGCAATCGGAACGCGCGGGCGGTCTTTTTTGTCGGAACGCCCGTAACCGAAATACGGAATCACCGCCGTTACTCTTTCCGCCGAAGCCCGCTGAAATGCGTCAATCATTATCAGCAGT
This sequence comes from Acidobacteriota bacterium, assembly GCA_013696385.1. Lineage (GTDB taxonomy): Bacteria > Acidobacteriota > Blastocatellia > Pyrinomonadales > Pyrinomonadaceae. The sequence goes on along the minus strand of JACCYR010000315.1, from coordinate 2,882 downwards.
TCCATCAAATTTTGGTCGGTCGGCGGACAAGTCGGCTGGATAATAAACACATCCGCGCCACGCGCATTTTCTTCAATCTGAAAATTAAATTCGCCGTCCGAAAACCGGTCCGTGCTGGCTCTGCCCAAATCGCAGCTTAGATGGCTGCAGATTTCTTCGGCTAATAGCGGATGCGCGTTGCCCGAAAATACCTTGATATTGCCCGTAACGCTCATTTGTTCAGCAAATACAAATAAATGACGAGCAACTTTTCTGTCCAAGCTGCCCGTCAACTTTTAATGAATTGGCTGGGGCGGAAGGATTCGAACCTGCGAATGCCGGATCCAAAACCCGGTGCCTTACCACTTGGCGACGCCCCAATAAGAATCAAAAATTTTCAACCAGCAACTCTTTGCTCAAAATTTAATAAAGCCCGATATTCCTGGCGCGAAATTGTCCTGACAATAAACTTGCGCCAAGTCTGTTCTGTTTTCAACTCATCAAAAGCAGATTGCAGCTGACTTCTGCTTTCAAAAATGGCGAAAACACTTGCTCCGCTTCCTGACAGCAAAGTGTGCTTTGCTTTTAGCTCTAAAAGTTTTTCCTTAACCCGCTCGATTTCAGGTTCGATTTTAAAGACCGTCTTTTCAAAATCATTAATTAACAATGAATGCCGTAAATCAAGCGTTTTGGCTTCATCACAGCAAATTTGAAGAATACTTTTTGACGATTTATTTGTCAAGTGCGGCGCACTTAAACGTGCAAACGCTTCGGCGGTTGAAACATTAACATTCGGCGTTATGATTAAGAGATGATTTTCCGTCAAATCACCCAACGGTAGAATTTCCGTCCCGCGTCCTGTTCCGAGCGCAGTTCCGCCAAAGAAGAAAAATGGCACGTCAGAGCCAAGTTTTTTGCCGATTTCAAGAAGTTCGGCAAAATCAATTTCGATTTTCCAAAGTTTTATCAAGCCTAAAAACGCCGCCGCCGCGTTTGACGAACCACCGCCAAGTCCGCCCGGCGCGGGAATGTTTTTTTCGAGATGAACTTTCGCGCCCATTTTAATGTTAAATTTTTGCTTTAACTCAAGCGCGGCTTTAATAATTAAATTTTTCTCGTCCGTCGGAATTTTTTTGTCTTCACAAGTTAAAACTATTTCGTTATGGTTTGAAAATGTCAGGTTGTCGTGAAGCGAAACGGTTTGAAAAACCGTGCAAAGCTCGTGAAAACCATCCGGGCGTTTGCCTAAAACACGCAAGAACCAATTTATTTTCGCAAACGAAGGAAATGTAAATGTGTTTTCCGCCATCAGCCTTAGAATAACCTAAGTGGTTTATAGATGAACACGGCTAAATACAGATTCTTTTGGTTTGATTTATCTGTATCTATCTGTGTTCATCTGCCGATAATAATTTCTTAGCTCTTATCACGCTCTGACCTTTTAAAATTTAAAATCCGTTTGGATGTGATTTCTGCCATTCGGCACGAAGCAGAAAACTGCCTTCAGTTACAACTCTGTCGCCAACAAATAAGCCTTCCGACACAGGATAAAACCCATTACTTTCCGCGCCGATTTTGACAGGTCGAAGAGCGAAAACATTCGGATTGTCGGTGGCGACAAAAACTACTTGCTGATTATTGATGTTCTGCACAGCTTCTTTCGGAACTGTCGGAACGGTGTTTTCCGAGCCGCCGATGGTCGCAAATGCGATGTTGACATACATTCCGATTTTTAACTTTTGGTCGGGATTCGGCACTTCGATTCTAACTTGCGCGGTGCGCGTATTTTGGTCGAGATTCGGGTCAATATACGTGATATTTCCGCGAAAAACTTCGTCTGGATATGCGTCTGTCGTAATACTCGCGCCGCTTCCCGTCCGCAAACGTGCCAAATCTTTTTCATAAACCTGTCCGATAACCCAGACGGTTGAAAGATTCGTTACTTGAAGAAGCTCTTTGTTAGCAGAAATAACTTCGCCTTGATTAACCATTCGCGCCGTAATCGTTCCCGAAACGGGCGACAGAATCGGTAGTTCCGCGCTGATTTGACTGGTGGATTTTAACGAATTAACTTTTTGCGGCGAAAGCCCAAGCACGAGCAATTTTTGTCTTTCCGAAGCAAGTTCGGCTTCGGCGGTTCTCAATTGCGTCAAAGCATTGTCGAGTTCGGCGCGTCTCTGCGGATTGATATTCAAAAGTCTTTTTGCTCTTTCAAAACGGTTTTTGGCTTCAGTAAGTTTGGCTTCGGCGGTTTTCAAATCGGTCGTCGCTTTTTCAAAATCTTCGCGGCTGACCGCGCCGATACGGACGAGTTTTTGCATTCGTTCAAATTCGCTTTTTTCTTCGGCGAGTTTTGCTTCACTAATTTTGACTTCGGCGGTTGCGTTGTCAATTTCGGTGCGGCTTTCTGAAGCAATATCGGTTAATTTTAATGCTCTTTCGTAGCGTTTTCGAGCTTCGTCCATCTCAGCGCGTTTTGTTAAAAACTGCGATTCCGCGCCCGCCAGTTCGTCGCTATAGACAACCGCCACCGTTTGACCGCGAGCTACAAATTGACCGAGTTCGGCGTTAATTTGTCGCACAACTCCGCCGACGAGCGATATGACCGGCGTTTCGGCATAAGCGTTTGCCTGAACAACGCCGGTTGCCGATGTCGCGCTTGATTCCTGACTGAAGGCTTCGCCGACTTTTTCGATTTTAAGATTCGCGTTTTCCAGATGTTCGGGCGAAATTGTGATTGTTTGTTCACCCGAACTTAAAGCGTTATTGCCGTTACTGGTTTCGCCGAACGAAACGTTGCGCGGCGCGGGAACGGGTTTGCCTTCACTTCCCTTTTGCAGGTAAAGCCAAATTAAAACGGCAAGGACACTCGCCAGAATCAAACCGCCGATGACGTAAATTTT
>JACCYR010000309.1 GCA_013696385.1 Acidobacteriota bacterium | reverse complement strand
ACGCGGCGGCTGCGCCGATTTTTCGGGCGTGGCTCGAACCCTTCAAAGAGATGGGCGCGACGACTATAACGCTTTCCAACACGGGTGGAACTGACCATTTATCGTATGACAGAATCGGGCTTCCGGGTTTTCAATTTATCCAAGACGAAATCGAATACGACGCACGGACACACCACTCAAACCAAGACGTTTTCGACCGTATTCAAGCCGACGATATGAGACAAGCGGCGACGATTATGGCGGCGTTTGTTTATCAAACGGCGATGATGGATGAAAAAATTCCGCGTAAAGTGATGAAATAAAACAATAGATTTGCTGTAAAAAGTTAAGCGGTGCGTATTTTATAAAATTTATGCATCGCTTTTTTTATGATGAAATAATAGTTGATTTTTCACGTAAAGAATTTAGTTTATCTAAATAGAAAAATTGCGATTAAAATTATTTATGTTTAGAATTTGAAATTGATGAACGCTTTTTGGCAAAAACTAAAAACCACGTTAGAAATGATCAAGTTTGAGCATACTTTGTTTGCACTTCCTTTTGCCTTTTTGGGCGCGGTTTTGGCGGCGGAAGGACTTCCGACGTTATGGCAGATTCTTTGGATAACGGCGGCAATGTTCGGCGCGCGTTCTGCCGCGATGACCTTTAACCGCATTATTGATCGGAGATTCGATGCGGAAAATCCGCGAACGGCGAACCGCGAATTGCCAAGCGGAAAACTTTCCGTTTCGTTTGCCTGGGCGTTTTTCGTCGCTTCCGTCGGGTTGTTTCTGCTTGCCGCGTTTGCGCTCAATTGGCTGACTTTTGCTTTGTCGCCCGTCGCTTTGGCAAGCATTCTCGGTTATTCATACGCTAAACGCTTGACAACTTTGGCACATCTTATTTTAGGTTGGGCTTTGGCGATTTCGCCGACGGCGGCGTGGATTGCGGTGCGCGGTGCGATTGATTCGCCTGTTCCGCTTCTGTTGTCGCTTTTGGTAATGATGTGGACGGCGGGTTTTGATATTTTATATGCCTGTCAAGACCTTGATTACGATAGAAAAGCTGGTTTGCGTTCGATTCCGGCGCGGTTCGGCATAAAAAATTCGCTTTGGATTGCGCGGTTGTTTCACGCTCAGGCATTTTTTGTTTTATTTATTCTTTATCTTGAAACATCTCTCGGCTGGCTTGCGCTTGGCGGCGTAATTTTAACGGGCGGACTTTTGATTTATCAGCACACACTTGTCAAAGCCGATGATTTGAGCAAACTCAACGCCGCTTTTTTTACAACCAACGCTTTTGTCAGCGTGATTTTATTTTTGACTTTTGGCGGAGCAGTTTTTGTGGCAAAGTTATAAACGGCAAAAGGAGAAACAAATATGAGCGCGGTTATTTCATTTCCAATCAAAGAAAACGACATCATTTCCTACAATCCGGCGACGGGCGAAGAAATCGGCAGAGTTTCCGCCGCTTCCGCCGCAGAGGTCGAAACGGCGGTTGAAAAATCACGTGAAGCGTTTCAACTCTGGCGCAAAACTTCCTTTGCCGAACGAAAAAGAATAATTATGCGGGCGCGTGAAGTCATTCTCGATGAGATGGACGAAATTGCGCGGCTTATTTCTGACGAATCGGGCAAACCGGTCGCCGAAGCGATTTCGATGGAAATTGCGCCGGTGCTTGATTTAATGCAGTATTTTGCTAAAAATGCGGCAAAAATGCTCAAGCCTGAAAAAATCAACATTGGTCTTTACGCGCTTTTAGGACGCACTTCAAAAATTGTTTATCAACCGCTCGGCGTAATCGGGATAATTCCGGCGTGGAATTATCCGTTTTCAATTCCGCTCGGCGAGATCGTGATGGCATTGATGGCGGGAAATACGGTCGTTTTGAAACCGAGCGAACTTACGCCGCTGGTCGGTTTGAAAATTGGTGAGATTTTTGAAAAAGTAAATTTGCCAAAAGATGTTGTGCAGATTATTACGGGCGACGGCAAAACCGGCGCGGCTTTGGTTGAATCAGGCGTGAACAAAATTATGTTCACGGGAAGCGTGGCGACGGGCAAACGCATTGCCGAATCTGCCGCGAAAACCTTAACGCCGTTTGTTCTCGAACTCGGCGGCAAAGACCCGATGGTTGTTTTCGCCGACGCAAATCTTGAACTCGCCGCACAAGCCGCAATCTGGGGCGCGTTTTGCAATTCCGGTCAATCCTGCTCGTCGGTTGAAAGGCTTTATGTCGAAGAATCAGTTGCGGAAAAATTTACAAATTTGATTGTCGAAAAAACCAAGCAGTTACAACAAGATTCAGGTAGTAAAGAAACAACCGACATCGGTGCAATGTCTTCGGAAAAGCAAATGAAAATCGTCGAAGACCACGTTGCCGAATTTGAAAAAGCTGGTGCGAAAATTCTCACAGGCGGAAAGCGCAATGTGAATTTCAAAGGCACATTTTTTGAGCCGACTGTAATTTCAAACGCGACTAACGAAATGCGTCCGATGCAAGAAGAAACTTTCGGTCCGACGCTTCCGATTGCAACCTTCAAAACCGAAAAAGAAGCTGTCGAACTTGCCAATGACACAGAATTTGGTCTAACCGCAAGTATCTGGACAGGCGAGGTAAAACGCAGAACGCGCCTCGCGGAAAAAATCGAAGCCGGAACGGTCTGCGTCAACGAAGTTCTCTACACGCACGGCATCGGGCAAACGCCTTGGGGCGGCTTTAAGAACAGCGGTTACGGCAGAACGCACGGCAAATTCGGCTTGATGGAACTCGTTCAGCCGCAGCACATTCACGTCAGCCACATAACGCTTGTGCCAAACGCTTGGTGGCTTCCCTATTCGCCAATTGCGCTGGAAACCTTTCGCGGTTTTGCCAGACATTTTGCCAGCGGTTCGCTTTTTCAAACACTCAAACTCGCGCCGCAACTGCTGAGAAGAATTAAAGAACTGAGAAACAAGTAAAGCAGGCTGAAATTGTTTTCCAAATTTTAAGAAATTACGCAGCCTTTAGTTTGCAATCAAATGCTGCTTCAAACAAATCTTTTTTCTGCTCAATCGCTTTTTGTTCAATCGTGCAGTCTTGGTCGCTAATAAGTTTCAGATACAAATTTCGTTTGTCGAGTTTGAATTGGATGTCTTTGACGTGATTTTCGTAACCGCGGTCGAGCGCGTCTGAAATTCGCAAAATCGCGCCAAGCTGCGCCGTTATTTTGCGGTCTCTTTCATTTAACTGCATAAAATCTGCATGCTTTTCCTTTGGCAAGGCGCGGCGGTGATAACGCGCGATGTTGGCAATCATCAGTTTTTCGTTTTCTGAAAACCCTGTCATTTCCGAATGTTTTATTAAATAAAGCGAGTGTTTGTGATGCGCTTCGTGCGAAATGTGATAACCGATGTCGTGCAGCAGTGCGGCGGCGGAAAGCAAAGTTCGCCCGTGTCGCTGGAGGTTGTAAATTGGCGCGAGCGCGTCGAAGATTTTTTCCGCCAAACCCGCAACCTGCAAAGCGTGTGTTTCTTCATAGCCGAAACGTCTGCCGATGGCGAAAACATCGCGCAATCTGATGTCGTCAACGTCTGGCACGGGCGGCAGCGATTCGGCTTTAAGTTCGCCCAAGTAATCAATAATCACGCCTTCGCGCAAGGCGTAAGCGCACGGTTGAAGCGTTTGGATATTAAACGCCCGCATTACGCCTTCCAGAATTTGCCCGCCCGCAACGATGACTTCGGCGCGTTGCGGACTGATAACCGGCAGTTGAGCGCGTTTTTCAAGCGGAATTTTCGCCAGCATTTTGTTCAAGGAAATTAACTTTTTAAGCTGAATTTCCGGTTTTCCCGCTTGATTCTCCGGCGTTTGAAAATTCAGCAACGCCGCCAGATTAAGAATCGTGCCGGAAGTTCCGGTGGAAAGCTTCCACGTTTCGCCTTCCATTTTCCGCATCGGTTGGATAAGCGCAAAGACAATTTCCGCCTGCAGATTTTTGAGTTCCCTAGCTTTCGGCGGATTGCTGAAAACAAATTTTTCCGTCAGACCGACTGCGCCGAGTTTCATCGAAAAAAGTTTATGCGGCTCGCCATTTTTCATCAGAGAAAGTTCGGTTGAGCCGCCGCCGATGTCTATATTAAGAAGCGAGTCATTGTCCGCGCCGAAAAATTGCGCGACTGCAACGCCAATTAATCGCGCTTCTTCAAGCGAAGACAGAACTTCGATGCGAACGCCTGTGCGTTTTTCGATTTCACTGACAAATTCGGCGGCGTTTTCCGCCTCGCGCACGGAAGCAGTGGCAACAGCGATAATCGAATCAACCTCGCGGCTTTCGGCGATTGAGCGAAATTTGGCGATGGTGGCTGCTGAAAGATTTATTGCTTCATCTGACAAAAAACGATTTTTGAGCGTTTCGTGTCCGAGCCGGACGCGCTCGCGTTCCTGCAAAAGCACGGTAAAAGAATCGCTGGCGGCAGCTTCGATAATCACGAGTTTTAAGGAATTTGAGCCGATGTCGATCGCGGCGAGTTTTTGTGTTTTCATCTTCTAATGATGATAATAAAACAAATTGCCTTTGAATTACTATTTGATGAAATGAAAGTTGAAAAAATAATGACGACAGACGTTGGTGTTTGTCTTTTGGAAGATACTTTGACCAAAGCCGCTGAAATTATGCGGCAAAAAGATTGCGGCGTTGTTCTGGTAATTGACGCGGAAAACAAAGTCGTCGGAATAATTACCGACCGCGATATTTGCATTGCCGCTGCCGCTCGAAAACAAAGCATTTCGCAGATTAAAGTTAAAGAATTAACCGGAGGAAAAGTTGTCTGTTGTTCAGCAGACGATAAAATCGAGGACGCACTAAAGAAAATGCGTAAAAATCAACTGAAACGCCTTCCCGTAATTAGCAAAGACGGTAATCTTGCTGGTATATTGTCTGTAACCGACGTTCTGATTTCCGCTCGGAAAGACAAAAAATTAAAAAAGAAAGTTTATTCAACGCTGATAGCGATTTTTCAGCCGCGACCAATTGTGCTTCAGGAAGTTACTGACTGACTTGAACAAAATATGAAAACACTTTTTATAATGCGCCACGCCAAATCGAGTTGGAACAATATAGATTTGGCAGACTTTGACCGCC
>JACCYR010000270.1 GCA_013696385.1 Acidobacteriota bacterium | reverse complement strand
ATCTTTAAAGTATAAGTTTTAAGCGGAAAAAGGCTCTCGCATTTCAAAGTTGCAAAAGCCTTTTTTTCTTATTTTTACACTTTTAAACCTTATCGCGCCATTTGAGAACTTTTTCCCGAAGAATCGGGTTTTGCTGAAAACTTCCCGTTTTTCCCTGTGCGGCAGTGGCGCGTTGAATATGCCAATAACTTAAACCTAGTTTTCCAACGGCTCTCAGATAACTATTTCGCGCTTTAAATTTACCGCTAAACAAACTTCCCAAAAGCCATCTTGAACTCCGAAAAGCCGATGTCGAAATATCAAGATGTTCCTGCGGAATCAAACCTCGGACCACGTCTATCGCCAGCATTTCTTTCAAAATTTTGTTCTGGCGATTCATCACATAAAAAGCAAAGCCGACAAAAATCAGGAAAAACGGCACTTCAAGCACGATATATCCGATGAAAAAGCCGGTTAATCCTTGAAAAAAAAGAGTTGACATAACCGCCATTCCATTCCACAACATATGGAGCGAAACGGCACAGGCGTAACCGACAATCGGCATTATTATCCTGACAAATTTTCTGTGAGATTCGCGGGAAATACCGCAGCCGATACCCGTCATCGCGGTAAAGGTAACGTGGGCAAAAGGCGACAAAATACCGCGCACTCCAAACAGAAGTGCGAACGCGGCGAACCCTTCCTCTGCCGTTTGGTAAAGACCTATCTCATTTATGCCGCGCCCGTAGTAAAGCACGTTTTCAACCGTTGCAAATCCGAGCGCGATAACACCGGCATAAACAATGCCGTCTAAAACATCATCAAATTCACGCCGGAAGAAAACTAAGAGCAAAATTACGCCCAAACCTTTTGAACCCTCTTCAAAAACAGGAGCAGAAAATACAGTGCTGACCAATTCTCCGACAGCCGGATGAATCGTTAAACCGATGCCGACTCCGATTGCAGTATTAACAATAAATGAAACAATTACCGCGACAAGCGCGCCCCACGCGAATGCCAGAGCCAGAAGCCAAAGCGGTTCGGGGTCATATCTGTCAAGCCAGATAAGCGGCAGAATATAAATCATCGCGGGCGTAAAAGCAACAATTGAAGCGACAATTGCCGCGCCAATGCCGACACTGCCAACCATTAACAAAATTACAATCAGCGAGAGGAATACAACCGAAAAAATTGCTATTCCAACACCGACGTATTTTTTCGTTTGATGCGGCTGAGATTGCTCAAGTAAATTTCTGATGTTGAGTCCCGAAATCGAATTTCGCAAATCTACGGGTTGGTTCTGCAATATCTGATTGACCGCCGGAACATCTAAATTTAACGGCGGATAATCTTGTTTGATGGTGGTTGGCTGGCTTACATCCACTTGATTTTTAATAAAAACTTTAGCTTCGACACCATTTTTACCGAATTGAATCGTATCACCGTCCTTTATTTTAGCGATTTGAATTCTTTGTCCGTTGAGAAATGTGCCGTTAGTGCTTCGATTGTCAATCAGGTAGAACCCGTCGGATTTAACTTCGATAAAAGCGTGCTGGCTTGAAGCGATTCTCTCGTTTGCCGGGTCAAATCTGACAGCGCAGTTTTCACTTCGCCCGATTGTTAAAAAACCGCCGGTCAATTCAAACTTTTGACCGCTGAGCGAACCGTTTTGAATAATCAGCGAAAGTTTCATATAGGCATCATAAAAATATAAAAGCCAATGTCAAGTTTTCACTACTTAATAATGGCTTTTTTTAGTTACATTCTCAAAATGACTTGTGTTTGGTTTATGAAATTAGGGTTGAGCAGAGGCAGGCGAAGGTAAATCTCCGCTTTGTCCGAAAACTCTGCCGTTAAAAGCACCATTAGAACTGTTTAACCGATACCAGACGCTATTTCCGGGACGAAAGACAGCAATGTCCGTTTTGCCATCGCCGTCATAATCAGCCGGAATCGGAACATCGTTTGAAAAGCCGAAAGGATAGACGCTTAATGAGTTTGTTCCAGAATTTAGCAGATACCAATTGCCGTCAGACGGACGAAAAACAGCTATGTCTGATTTTCCGTCGCCGTCGAAATCACCTGTCAGAGGTTTATCCGTGCTTGTTCCGAAATTTCGGTAAAGCGGCAGCGACGAAGAACTTTGCAAAATATACCAAACGCCGTTGGATGGTCGGAACACTGCCAAATCGGATTTGCCGTCGCCTTCATAATCGCCCGTTAAAATGAGGTCGCCGCTCGTTCCCCATCGATAACCTTTTAAACCCAGAGTGCTTTGCGAAATATACCAAGTGCCGTTTGATGGTCGCCAAACCGCAATATCGGTTTTACCGTCAGCATCATAATCAGCCGCCGCCGGAATATCGCCATTGACACCAAACGGTTTAGCCTGAAAACCGCTCAAACTTCCTAAAATATACCAAACGCCCTCGCTCGGTCTGAAGACGGCAATATCTGTTTTGCCATCGCCGTCGTAATCGCCCGGGACGATTTTATCAGTGCTTGCGCCGAAAAAAGTTGAACTTGTCGCATTGTTTGAACTTTTTTCAATTTGCCAAAATCCAGAATTAGGCGAATAAACCGAAAAATCCGTTTTCCCGTCGCCGTCAAAATCAGACACCTGGTTTTTTGGAGGAGCAGTAACCCGCCGAGCATCAACGATATACAAGCCAGTTGCCAAATCGCCGACCAAAACCT
>JACCYR010000267.1 GCA_013696385.1 Acidobacteriota bacterium | reverse complement strand
CTTCGGGTCTGCGTTTGTGCGGCGCAACTCGCCCGCAAATCGCAAATTCGGCTTCGGCAATTAATCTGTGTCCGTCTTTTAATGGATTTTTGACGGTTTCGATTTTTCCGTCGGCTAAAACCGAAGCTAAAACAAGTTCGGGAACATCTTCGGGCAAAGGCGCGATTGCCGACAAAATCATGGCGGGCGCGCCGCCGAGAAAAATCGTTACCGGCAAAGATTCGTTTTTTTGTTCAGCTTCAAAATAATGAAAACCGCCGCCTTTGTGAATTTGCCAATGAATTCCGGCGGTCTGCGCGTCGTATCGCTGAATGCGATACATTCCCAAATTATGTTTTCCGCTTTTCGGACTTTCGGTATAAACCAGCGGCAAAGTTATAAACGAGCCGCCATCTTCGTGCCAAAGCTGCAAAAGCGGAAGTTCACTTAAATTTGCAGGCTTATCGCAAACCTCCAAAACAGGAGCGCGTTTTACTTTCTTTGTGCCGAGTTTCAATGCCGTCAAAGCTAAATTTCGAAACTTCCAAAGTTCTTTCGGCTTCGGCGGCAGAAGAACTTCAATCATCTGAACCGCTTTTTTGACAAGTTCCGGCGGCTTTTTGCCAAAAGCTAAATCAATTCTTTTTGCCGTTCCGAAAAGATTAGTAACAACCGGAAAACTTGAACCCTTTACGTTTTTAAAAAGTAATGCTTTTCCCTGTTGTTCAATAACGCGGCGGTGGATTTCCGCTATTTCAAGATATGGATCAACTTCCGCCGGAATTTCAACTATTTCGACTTCTTTTTGTAGAGCTTGAATAAATGAGCGTAGATTTTTGTGCATAAAAAATTTAACCACGAAATAACAAGAAGATTTCACTTGAATTAAATAATTCTTAGTGCTTCTTCATGCATCTTCGTGGTTAATTATCCAATTTTATTTTACTTTCGCAAATTCTCTTTACTCAAATCAATTTCGGCAGCTTTGATTACTTCGATTTTCATATCGGGAAAATGCTTTGCCAAATCGTCTTTAAATTTAGCGTAATCACCGACGATAATGATATCGCCGCCTTTTAGATTTGCTCCGGCAAATTTTTGTATTTGCGCGTCGGAAACGGCTTGGACACTTTTCATATAGGAATTGAGTTCGGTTGCCGGAAGCCCAAAACTATATAAATCGGCAATCGCTCCGGCAAGCCCGCGGGTTGTTTCCAGATTGCGACCAAAACCGCCCGTCAAAACCAATTTTCGCGGTCCGAGTTCGGTGTCGGGAATTTTGCCGTTTTCTAATTTTTTTATTTCATCAATTACCAAATCAGCTACTTCGGCGGCAGATTCGTTTTTTGTCTGTGTGCGGGTAGAAAAATTAGTATTATACCAACGCCAGCCGAAACTGCTTCCCGCGCCATAACTTAAGCCGCGTTTGATGCGGATTTCCTGATTTAATCGGGACGAATAACCGCCGCCGAGAACCGAGTTTAAGACAAGTGCGGGATAATATGCAGAACTTGTCGCTCCGACACTTTTTTTATCATCCCAAACTATTCGACCATTTCCCTCGATGTCTTTAGCAAAGGCAACCGCCGCTTGACCAGAATTCGGTAAATCAACTACCAAAATCCGCTTAACCAACGGTTGCCGCATTTCTTTCTGCTTTCTCATTGCGGCTGAATCTGCCGATTCGGTTATCGTCTGCGATTTTTCAGATGCTTTCGCTGGCACGGATTGATTTTTCCACTGTCCAAAATACTTTTGCGCCAAAGCATTTGCTTTAACATTTGTAATATCGCCCGTAAAAATCAGAACAGCATTTTGCGGCTCATAATTTTCCTTGTGAAAATTAACAATATCATCGCGTTTAATAGCGTTAATGCTTTCCGGCGTTCCGCCCGCCGGATGTTCGTTAAAACTGTATTTTGTTGCAACATAATTTGCCAAAAATCCGGGCTGTTTCAAATTGTAAGCCAAACTGTCCAGCGTTTGAGATTTCAATAAATCAATCTCGCTTTGCGAAAACGCGGGATTCAAAACCGTATCCGCCATAATCGCCATCGCTTGGTCGAGTTTGTCCGCCATTACATTGACATCAACACCTGAACTATTCCAATTTGCGCCCGTATTTATCGAGCCGCCGAGAAATTCTATTTGTTCGGCAATCTGCGTGGCAGTGCGTGTTTTTGTTCCTTTTGTCAGAAGCGAAGCCGTCATATCCGCTAATCCCGCTTTTGCGTCATCTTCCATTTCCGCGCCGGATTTTACCAATAATTGAACGGTAACAAGCGGCACATTTTTTTTCTCTACAACGACCACCTGCAACCCGTTGGGCAGTGTTTTTTCTTTGACCGCCGGGACTGTAACTGATTTCGGCGCAGACGGCGCAGGCAGCGTTTCCTGCGCGAAAATTGAACCGCAGAGGACGCAGAGAACGCAGAGAATTTTTAATATATTTTCCATTTTCCATTTTCCGTTTTTCATTTTGATTCTTCTCCTTTTGCCTGCTCGTAATAAATCACGGTGCGGTTTTTGTCGTTAAAATATTTTTTCATCACGCGCTGCACGTCCG
>JACCYR010000260.1 GCA_013696385.1 Acidobacteriota bacterium | reverse complement strand
GCGATTCGATAACGCCGATGCCGGAAGTGTTGATAAAAATTTTATCCGCGCCGCCTTTTTGGACGACTTTCGTGTCGCCGGTAACGATTTGCACTCCGGCTTCCAAAGCCGCGTCGCGCATTGATTCAAGAATGCGCCGCAAATCCGCAATGGCAAAACTTTCTTCCAAAATAAATCCGGCGGAAAGATAAAGCGGACGCGCACCGCTCATCACAATATCGTTGACCGTGCCGTGAACGGCGAGCGAACCGATATTGCCGCCCGGAAAGAAAATCGGGTCAACAACGTAAGAATCGGTCGTAAAAGCGAGCCTTGTTTTTTGATTATCGCCGCCGACTTCAAAAACGGCTTGGTCTTCGAGCAATTCGAGCAAAGGATTTCTTAGGTATTCAAGAAAAAGTCCTTCAATTAACTCGTGCATTGATTTCCCGCCGCTGCCGTGCGCGAGCGTGATTTGTTCGTCTTTGAATTTGCGTTTTCTGCGCCGCGCTAGCTCAACGCGCTCGAAAAGCGGATTTGTTGTGAATTCGTTCATAAAAGATTGGAGTGCGACTGGAGCGCAAGCGTCCCGCTTGCGCTCCAGTTAGGCTGAACGCTGGGCGATTTTCGACAATCGCCCGAAATTATAATAAGCCGCGCACGCGCCTTCACTTGACACCATACACGAACCAATCGGCGTTTCCGGTGTGCAAGCCGTGCCGAAAACTTTGCATTCCCAAGGCTTTTTCACGCCTTTCAAAATCTCGCCGCACTGACACGCTTTCGGGTCGGCAATGCGGTGTCCCGGCACGTTGTATTTGAGTTCGGCATCGAAGGCGGCGTATTTTTTGTTTAGGCGCATTCCGCTGTGGGCGATTGAGCCAAGTCCGCGCCACTCGAAATAATCGCGCAGTTCAAAGACTTCAAAGAGCGCTTCGAGTGCTTTTTGATTTCCGCTGCGCGAGACGACGCGCCCGTATTGATTTTCGATTTCGACGCGATTTTCGACGATTTGTTTGACAATCATATAAACCGATTGCAGAATGTCGAGCGGTTCAAAGCCCGACACGACAAGCGGTTTGCCATATTCGGTGTTGACAAATTCATAAACGCGCGTGCCGATAACCGTGCTGACGTGACCTGGACCTAAGAAGCCGTCAAGCTGTAAATCGGGCGAATCGAGCAGGGCTTTGAGTGCGGGAACAATCGTGATGTGATTGCAAAAGATACTGAAATTTTTCACGTCGTCTTTTGCCGCCTGCAAAATTGTCAAAGCGGTTGAAGGCGATGTCGTTTCAAAACCGAGCGCGAGAAAAACGATTTGTTTTTCGGGATTCTGTTTCGCAATTTTCAGCGAATCGAGCGGCGAATAAACCATTCGGATGTCCGCGCCTGATGCTTTTGCGTCCAATAAACTCGTCCGAGAGCCGGGAACGCGCATCGCGTCGCCGTAAGTGGTAAAAATCACTTCGGGACGCACGGCAATCGAAATCGCATCGTCCACGCGCCCAATCGGAAGCACGCAGACCGGACAACCCGGACCGTGAATCATCGTGATATTGGCGGGAAGTAAATCTTCGATGCCATATTTGAAAATCGTGTGCGTGTGTCCGCCGCAAACTTCCATAATCTTGAGCGGTTTGTCTGTCATTTTCGCAATTTCTTCGGCAAGTTTCTGCGCGATGTCGCCTTGCCGGTATTCGTCTATAAATTTCATTTTTCACCTCTAATCTAAATTACAAATTTTCAAGAGGAAATTAACAGCGATAGACAGGATAAACAGGATAAAATCAATTTTCAAAGTTTTCTTTTATCCTTGTCTATCGCTGTTAATTTTTTCTTCACTTTCCATCAATCCGCGATTTTGCAAAAAGCTGTGAACCATATCCCACAAAATATGATAAAGCGCGACATGCGATTCCTGTATGCGGTGAATGCTCGAAGTCGGCACGGTCAGACAAAAATCGAGTTCGCCATTTGCGTGCGCTTCCGTCATTTTGCCGCCGTCGCCGCCTGCAAAGCCGATGGTCGTTAAATTCATCTTTCGCGCCGTTGCAAAAGCGTGCATCAGATTTTCGGAATTGCCGCTCGTCGAAAGACCGATTATGCAATCGCCTTCGCGTCCCAACGCGATAATTTGTCGCGTAAAAATATCGCTAAAGCCGACATCGTTCGCAACGGCTGTAACCATCGCCATATCATTGGTCAGACAAAGCGCGGGCAGAGCTTTTCGCCCAACAGTTATTGGGTGCATAAACTCGACGGCGATATGCTGCGCGTCGGTTGACGAACCGCCGTTGCCGCAAACTAGCAATTTGCCGCCACGATGAAACGAGCGTGCCAGTTGATGCGATAATTTAAGAATCTGGTCGGTGTTTTCTTCAAAAAACTTTGTTTTCACCTGAACGCCTTCACGCGCTTTTTCCATCAGCGAAAAGCGTAGTTCTTCCATCGAAACTTGTGGCTCTGTGCTGTCTTGGTGCAGAAACGGATAAAATGAACGTGAAAAATCTTGTGATGTTGAATCGCTCATAAATCATTACTCCAAAGCAGTTTTGAATTGGTCAAACTCATCTTCATATTGACCGATTTCATTTAATATACGAAGTGTTTCTTCGGCTTCTTTTTCGTCAATTTTTGTCATCGCAAAACCGACGTGAATCAGCACATAATTGCCGATCTCAATCTCGTTTTCGTCAAGCATTCCGACATTGACGTTGCGCCTGACACCGCCGACATCAACCTTCACAATGCGGTTTTCCATATCAACCATTTCGACAATTTTTCCGGGTATAGCTAAGCACATAAATTAAATTCTCCCTGATTTATAAAGCGCGTCGGCAATCGCCGCTTGACCAAGCGAAATGCCGCCGTCATTGGTCGGTACGCGGCTGTGTGTGAAAACATCGAAGCCGTCAGACTTCAAAATTCTGCAAGTTTGTTCAAGCAAAAACATATTTTGAAAAACACCGCCTGACAACGCGACGCGATTGACTTGACGTTTGTTTCTAACATTTTGGGCGACGGATGCAATCATCTCTGCCACGCCGAGGTGAAACTTTGCGGAAATGATTTGCGGAGAAATTCCCGCCAGTATGTCTTCAACTATTTTGTGAATTACGTTGTCGGTTTTAATTATACTCTTATCAGTCTTAAAAACATATTTGTCGGCACAGTTTCGGTCAATTATCGCTTCCAATTCAATCGCCGCTTGACCTTCGTAATTGACCATATTCCTTAAACTTAGCAAGCTCGCCACGCCATCGAAAAGTCTGCCCATACTTGATGTTTGCGGGCTGTTTATTTCTGTTTGTATCATTTGCCGCAATATTTTCCACGCGCTTTGATTCAGATTTTGGACAAACGGAATTTCCAGATGAACAAAATCATCGCCAAACGC
>JACCYR010000253.1 GCA_013696385.1 Acidobacteriota bacterium | reverse complement strand
TCGGTCATGGCATCTGGAACATTTTGCGCGGCGTGGCTGATGTTGATGACGCAGGCGGAGGCTGGCAAGGCATTGGCAAACGGATTATTCCGGTAGGTATCGGCATTTTTTATTTGATTCTGGCGTGGACAGCTTGGAGCATAATCGCTGCGGCGCGAATTTCGCAGCCTGAGCAAGCAATCCAAAAAACGCTGACGGCAGTTCTGCTGACATTGCCTTTTGGTGCAGTGTTAGTCGGAATTATCGGGTTCAGCGTAATTGGTGCCGGAATTCACCAATGTTACAGCGGAATTTCAGGCAAGTATCAGGAAAATTTCCGACTGTGCGAAGTTGAAAACCGTCAGCAAAGAATTATTACGATACTTGGCATATTCAGCTTTACGGCGCAGGCATTAATTTTTGGTTTAATAGGTTACTTTTTTGTTTGGGCGGCAATAGCTTTTAATCCGAATGAAGCCATCGGAATGGACGGAGCATTATTGAAACTTGCCCAAAGTTATTGGGGGAAAACTCTTTTATTTATCACGGCGGCAGGTTTGGTTTGTACCGGAATTTTATCAATTTATGAAGCAAAATATCGCCGTCTCTGCTAAACTGCAATGAATTTTTGGTTGGTTAAACAAGAACCTGCAAGGGTAGTAAAAATTTATGTTGAAAGAAGCCGTTGCACATTATCATCAACTTTTAGAGGACTACGATTTAGCCGAAGCATCGCGCCAAGTTCTTGACGACGGATTGGAAAGCGCGAAACTTATTTTCGGAGGTCGCCGCCTATCGCCGTATTTGCGCCCGCATTTTGTTACCGAAACCGATTGGCAGCATGTAACGCAGATTTGCGAAACGATTTGGAGCGCGTTGCAAAAAGTAAAAGATGCGGCAATCGGCAGCGACGAACTGCTTGACGAACTCGGATTAACCGAAATTGAGCGCGAACTGGTGGCGATTGATCCAAAATATCGGCAGGTTTCGGCTTCGGCGCGGCTTGATTCTTTTCTCACCGAAGATGCGTATAGTTTTGTCGAACTCAACGGCGAAAGTCCTGCGGGAATTGCTTACGCCGATTCCGCGACGGAAATTTTTTTGGAAATGCCGGTGATGAAAAGGTTTGCGGAAAAATACGATGTGCGCGGTTTTGCAGGTCGTCCAAAAATGCTCGCGGTTTTGCTTGCCGCGTATGAAGAATTTCTTGGGCGAAAACCCGAAAAAAATCCGGTCATCGCCATTGTTGATTTAAAGGATTTGCCGACGCTCAAAGAATTTGAACTCTTTCAAAATTACTTTGAATATCAAGGCTATACGTCTTTGATTTGTTCGCCTGACGAACTCGAATTTCTGAATGGAAAACTCATTTGCAAAGGCGTTGAGATTGATATTGTTTATAAACGCCTGCTGGTCAACGAATATCTGCCGATTATCAAAAAATATCCCGCGCTGCTCGAAGCCTATAAAACGGGCGCAATTTGTATGGCGAACAGTTTTCGCTCAAAGCTGGTTCACAAAAAAGCAATTTTTGCCGTTTTGACAAATGAGAAATACGCGCATTTATTTGATGAAAATGAATTAAAAGCAATCAGAGCGCATATTCCCTGGACGCGCAAATTCCGCGAAGAAAAAACAATCAACAAATCCGAAACAATTGATTTGGTCAAATGGACACAAAGCAACCAAAGCAAATTAGTCTTGAAACCAAATGATGATTACGGCGGACACGGCATTTATATCGGTTGGATTTTGGACGAAAGCCAATGGAGCGAAGCGATAAAAACCGCGCTTGAAAACGGCGATTATCTTGTTCAGGAGCGCGTCAAAACATCAAAAGAAATTTTTCCGATGCTGTTTGGCAATCTTGGTAAAATTGAGATGGTCGAGCAGCTCGTCGACCTCGACCCGCTTTTATTTGACGGCAAAGTCGGCGCGGCATTTACGCGGCTTTCAACTTCTGAACTGGCAAATGTGTCATCGGGCGGCGGAATGGTGCCGACGTTTATTATCCGAAAAAAATAATAAATGTGCCGCTAGTATTTTGTAAATGAAAACATCAGAAAATCAAACCAGACTGCGCCAACTTTCCGATGAATTTCTGCGCCTCGAACGCAAATTGAAACTCGGCGGCGGCGCGGAAAAAATTGAGAAAATTCACAAGCAGGGAAAACTAACGGCGCGTGAAAGAATCAAATTGCTATTTGATAAAGACGCTTACAACCAAGAAATCGGTTTGCTTGTTGCATATGACGAATACAACGGGCAAGCTCCTGCCGCTGCTGTCGTTACGGCAATCGGAAAAATTGACGGACGCGAATGCGTAGTTGTGGCAAACGACGCGACGATAAAAGCGGGCGCGTGGTATCCCGAAACTATCAAGAAAATTCTTCGCGCACAGGAAATTGCGATGCGAAATCGGGTGCCGATAATTTATCTGGTTGATTCGGCGGGTGTCAATTTGCCGTATCAGGGCGGCGTTTTTCCCGGTCAATACGGCGCGGCGCGGATTTTTTATTACAATTCGATTATGCGCCGTTATTTGAAAGTCCCGCAGATTGCCGCCGTGATGGGAATGTGCGTTGCGGGCGGCGCGTATCTGCCCGCGCTGTCGGACGTGATTTTAATGGTCGAAGGAACTTCGTTTATGGGTTTGGGCGGCGCAAATCTGGTCAAAGGCGCAACCGGGCAAACGATTGATAACGAGAGTTTAGGCGGCGCAATGACGCACAATGCAATCAGCGGAGTCGCCCATTATCACACAAAAAATGAAGAAGAATGTCTGAAAAAAATTCGGAAATTAGTTTCCGAATTGCTGAACAAACACGAAACACAAGTTTCAATTATAAAAGCCAGACCGCCGAAACTCGCGCCCGAAAAACTCTACGAAATTCTGCCCGCAGACCACCGCGCCGGTTACGATATGCGCGAAGTTTTGGACTGCATTTTGGACGCGGGCGAACTCGACGAGTTTCAAGCCGATTACGCCAAAGAAATGATTTGCGGCAGCGGGCGGATTTGTGGAATCCAAGTTGGGATTATCGCCAATCATCGCGGAATGGTTACTCAAAAAGAAAAACCGCCAAAATTCGGCGGAATTATTTATACCGAATCAGCCGAAAAAACGGCATATTTTATCGAAAACTGCAACCGTCATGGCACGCCGATTTTGTTTGTTCAAGACGTTTCGGGCTTTATGGTCGGTGCGGAAGCCGAACATTCGGGAATTATCAGAGCCGGCGCAAGATTTGTCGAAGCGATGGCAACCGCAATCGTGCCGAAAATTGTTTTGACCATCAATCACGCTTCCGGCGCGGGTTATTACGCGATGGCTGGACAAGGTTTCGACCCCGATTTTATTTTCAGTTTTCCGACGGGTAGAATGGGCGTGATGGAAGGCGATTCTGCTGCTGCCGCTATTTTCGGAACGCAAATCGAAAAACTCAGAAAAGAAGGCAAAGAACCTGACATGGCGATGCTCGCGGAAATGGAAAATGTGCGCGAAATTTATGAGCGCGAATTGGACGCAAAATACGCAGCGGCACGCGGTTTTGTGGACGCAATTATTACGCCGGAAAACTTGCGCGATGCTTTGCAAATCACTTTGGAAACAACTTTAAATACTGATAAACCACATCTTGGCGCGTTTGTTTTGCCGGAAAATATTTGAACTACAGAGCGCATAAAGGTTTTTGAAAGATGGGGAACAACGATTTACGCCGATTGACCGGATTAAAAAATCTGCGCTAAGGCGAAAAGTTAGCCGAGAGTATTTTTAATGAATCATAAAAAGCCGATAGAATTTGAGGTTAAAGAACAGGTTGCTGTCATTCGCTTTATTCGTCCTGAGATCAAAAATCCGCTTTCAGTAAAAACGCTTGAAGAACTCGACCGCCTTTTCACTGCTTTGACTTCTCAAACGGTTATTTTTACAGGCTCAGGCGATACATTTGCTTCGGGCGCAAATCTCAATGAAGTTTCCGGATTAAATGAAAAAACGGCGCGGGAATTCGGCTTGCGCGGACAGCGTTTGATGCAGAAAATTTATCATTCCGATAAACTGACAATTGCGGCAATCAACGGTTTTTGTATCGGCGGCGCGTTGGATTTAGCGTTGTCGTGCAAAAGGCGTGTTGCTTCGCCAAACGCGGTTTTTGCACATCCGGGCGCACGGCTCGGAATAATTACAGGTTGGAGCGGAACGCAGTTACTTCCGCGTTTAATCGGAAAAAAGAAAGCGTTGGAAATGTTTTTGACGGCGAAAAGAGTTGATGCGAAAGAAGCCTTGGAAATTGGTCTGATTGATGAAATTTCCGGCAATCCGCTCGAAGATTTGCTTGCAAACTATCGCGCCAATCATTCATCAATAAATTTATGAAAAAATTTGTGTTTGACACAGTTTTGCTAAAACTTGCGTTTCTCTTAATTTTTTTGACGCTTTCGTTTTCCGCTTGTCAAACCGCGAGTTTGTCGCCAATCGAAACCACGCCGACAGTTTCGCCGACAGCGACACCGGACAACAGTATAAATCGTTCGACCAGTGAGCCTTACAAAGGCGACCTTTCGATTTTTGAAGACGCAAACCGCGCCAAAAATTTACAGATTGACCGCGTGATGGATATTTTGAAAATCTCGGAAGGCAAAACGGTTGCCGACATCGGCGCGGGTTCGGGCTGGTTCACCGTGCGAGCCGCGAAACGAGTCGGCGAAAAAGGCAAAGTTTTCGCAGTGGAAATCAATCAAGAATATATCAATTACATCAACAACCGCGCCAAAAAAGAAAATTTATCAAACATCGAAACTGTTCTTGGCACAGAAGATAATCCAAAACTGCCGGAGAACGCGGTTGACGCGGTTTTAATTTTAAAAACTTATCACGAAATCGCGCAGCCGGTAAAAGTTTTGCAAAACTTGCGAAAATCTCTCAAACAAGGCGCATTTATCGGCGTTATTGACCGCAACGGCAACGGCGACGACCACGGCATTGCAAAAGAAACCGTGATTGATGAATTTAGACGCGCCGGACTCAGTCTGGTTGACCAATACGATTTTGTGAAGCCGGACGGAATGGATTATTTTCTGGTTTTTCGATATTAATAAGTGGTCGGCGTTTCGCAATTTAAGAAATGCTTTCACCTCACTAATTTAGATAGCCATTTCGCAAAAACTCTGCTATTGAAAAATATATTTCAGGCGTGATCTTGACGTGCGGGCGCAGTTTGAAATACCTTAATTAAATTCCAAATTAAAAATTCAAAATTCTGAATTTGAAATCTGAAAACAAACTGAAAATGGACAATCGAATACACCGCGAGGTCATCGGCGGGCATTTGCTCGTCATCGGCGGTGCGGAAGATAAATATAACGAGCGGCGGATTTTGCGGAAGTTTTTGGAATTAATGGGCAGAGACGGCAACGAAACTAATATCTTAATCGTGCCGGTTGCGTCGGATTTTCCCGAATTTGCGGCGGATATTTATGTGCAGGCGTTCCGGCGTTTGGGTATCGCAAATCCACGAGTTTTGCGGGCGACTTCGCGGCAGGACGTTTTTGCGGCGGATGCGGACGAACTGCTTGACGGCGTGAACGGTGTTTTTATCACTGGCGGCGACCAAATGCGGCTTGTTTCTCTGCTCGGCGGCACAAAATTCTCGCAGAGGCTGAGGCAAGTCGCTAGCGAAACCGGTATTGTTTTAGCGGGAACGAGTGCGGGCGCGGCGGGAATGTCCACTTCGATGATTGTGCGCGGTGATGCAACTCCGCATCCGCACAAAAATTCCGTTAAACTTTCGCCCGGTCTCGGTTTTTTGAAAAACATCATCATTGACCAACATTTTACCGAGCGTGGTCGCATCAGCCGTCTGATTACGGCAGTTTCTTATAATCCGTATAATCTGGGCATCGGGATTGATGAAAACACGGCGATTATTCTTGATAACGAAGGCATTCTGGAGGTTTTCGGCGACGGCTCGGTAACGATTGTTGACGGTTCGCAAATTACTTACAACGAGATTGCCGAAGTTGATGATTTTCAATCCTTCAGCGTGTGTGGCGTGCAGTTGCATATTTTGGGCGACGGTTTAATTTACGATTATTTTGCGCGAACGCCTTTGCAGCCGCCGGATGAATTTTTACTGCCGGACATCGAGTAATTACGGATTCCAGATTATTAGATTTGAAATTTATTTAAGGGTCAAGACTAGCAAAAAAGTAAATTATAATACTTAAAGCTAGTGATGACAGATAATTGCAAAGTTTATATACGCGCTCGAATTTCGAGAGCTAAATTCCGGCAAATCCTGCGGCTTTTTGCCCTTGATTTGACCGCTTCTCAGATTGCCAAAATTGTTCGTCTGAATCGTAATACAGTTAATCGCTATCTGACCCTTGTGCGTTCTTTGACTGCCAATTTCTGCGAACTCGCTTCGCCTTTTTCCGGCAAAGTCGAGTGCGATGAATCTTACTTTGGCGCGCGCCATAAAAAAGGCAAACGCGGTCGCGGAGCGGAAAACAAACATATCGTTTTCGGTATTTACAAACGCAACGGAAAAGTTTATACCGAGATTGTCAAAAACGTCCAAGCTCAGACTTTGCAAGCAATTATCAAAGGCAAAGTGAGTCTTGATTCAACTGTTTATACCGATGGTTTCCGTTCCTACGATTCAATCGTTCATCTTGGCTACCAGAAACACTTTCGCATTTATCACCAGGAAAGTTATGGCAAAGGCGATGTCCATATCAACGGCATCGAAGGCTTCTGGGGCTATGCCAAAGTGCGGCTCGCTAAGTTTCGCGGGCTGTCAAAGAACACTTTCTACTTGCACTTGAAAGAGTGCGAGTTTAGATTTAATTATCGCAATGATGAGTTATATGAAATCTTGCTGAAAATTACCAAGCAAATCATTTTCTGCTAGTCATGACCCCAGTAAAATAAATTTGCTATGAAAAATGAAATGACACTGAGGTAAAAATTAGAAAGAAGATTCGACGAAGAGTTGAAAGAAATTCATGCTGAGTATCCCGACGTGCGGAGCGGTTTGGTTGAATACCAACTTTGGCTGAGAATTCTGCACGAAAATCAATCAGCTGAAAATCTGATAAAAAATTAAATTTTGACTTTTTACTTTTCGGCAAACAA
>JACCYR010000245.1 GCA_013696385.1 Acidobacteriota bacterium | reverse complement strand
AGCGAAAGACGCGGCGCAGGAAACTTTTATCGCCGCTTATCGAAATTTGAGCAGGTTTCGCGGTGATGCAAAGGTTTCATCGTGGCTTCATCGCATCGCCGTCAACCAGTGTTTGACAACTAAACGCAGCTCCAGAACTCGTTCGGAAGATTTTTTGGACGATGAAAACCACGCCGATGAAAAGGTTTTTGTTGCGCCCGCGCATTTAACGCCGTCGAAAACGACGGAGCAGAATGAACGGCTGCAATTGGTTCGGCAAGCGGTAAGTTCATTGCCCGCAGATTTGCGGCAAATTGTCGTGATGAAGGAATTTGAAGAGATGACGTTTCAGGAGATTTCCGACACGCTTGAGTTGCCGTTAAGCACGGTCAAAAGCCGTCTTTACACTGCTTTGAAACAACTTCGTTCCAAATTGGAAAAAGTTTCGATTGAAGTTGTTTAAAGAGTTTTTTAGAAAAAATTATGTTAAATACTAATCATCACAGCTCTTCTTGCACGTTTGCCGAGCAGATAGTTTCGTATCTTTACAATGAAGCTAATGTTCAAGAAAAAGCCAAGTTTGAAGCGCATCTGAAAAATTGTTCCGGCTGCGCCGACGAACTCGCAAGTTTCGGTTTTGTTCGCTCTTCGGTTCAGGAATGGCGCAAAGAAGAATTTTCACAATTGGAAACTCCGGTGATGAAATTTCCGCTTCATCAATCGCCTGAAACGGTTGTAACTGCAACGAGTAAACGCTCGCGGTTTGCCGAACTGCGCCAGCTTTTTACGCTTTCTCCGACATGGGCGACAGCAGCCACGGCGTTTGCGGTATTGGCGGTTTGTGTCGGTTTAGCTTTGGTCGGGCTTAATTTTTTTAATAAAACTGACGTGGCGGAAAATAAAGACAATTTGCCCGAAAAATCGGTTTCTTATCCGGCAATTGAAAAGAGAATCGAACAACCGCAAGAAATAAATATTTCAGAGGAAACCGCGAAACAAAATTCGCCCGATAAAATATCCAGACCATTTGAAGAAAAATCGGAAATTGAAAACACGCCGCGAGTTGCGCCGAAAAATTCAATTGTCAAAGCGTTAAATAAAACAAAACGTGCGCCAAAAAATGAAACAGTCGCGCAGAATACTGATAATTTGAGAGCCGTTCGTCAAGTAAAAGATATTGATAACATCAATAAAACAGCCGTCGCTAAAAACCGGCAAGTGCCGAAGTTGACTGAATTTGATGAAGTCGAAGACAATTCTTTGCGGCTTTCAGACCTGATGGCAGAGGTTGAGAATAAATAATTTTGTTAAGATGATGAAAATGAAAAAATTAAATTTCCTGAGTTTTATTTTCGCCGGTTTATTGTTAGCCGCGTCATTTACAATAGTCAAAGCGCAGAATGAAATGCCGCCGGACGCGCCTAGCCAAGAATTTGACGCGCCGCCGCAGCGTCCGAAATTATTGACGCAACTTGGTTTAACTCAAGAGCAAATCAGACAAATTCGACAAATCAATCAGGAAAAGAAACCGCTAATACGCGAAGCGCAAGAGCGTTTGCGCCAAGCAAATCGCAATCTTGACCAAGCAATTTACGCCGATGCTGCAAGCGACGCGGAAATTCAAACGCGATTAAAAGAACTGCAATCGGCTCACGCCGAAATGATAAAAATTAAGTCGGCAACGGAGTTGGCAGTGCGTAAAATTTTAACGCCCGAACAACTTGCAAAATTCCGCGATGTGCGCCGCCAATTTATGGAAAGAAAAGCGGATTTTCAAGACCGAAGGAAAAATCGCCCGAATAATGCGCCAATCCGTCGGATGAATAATCGCCAACGTCCGCTGCGTCAAAACAATTAAATTGGTTTATTCCTTTAATCCATATCTAATTATTTCAGCTGATTTTTATAAAAAATCGGCTTTTTTTTGTTTGTTGTTTTTCTTAGTTCGTTGTAACCTTTTATTGCTAAAATAAAAACTACGAATGAATCCGCTCAAAAAATTTTTATTTGAATTGCAGGAAATTACCAATCTGATAGTTTCCGCTTTTTTCGGTCTTTTCAAAAAACCGTATTATCTGGTGGATTTGATAAAACAGATGGACATTGTCGGTGTCGGTTCTCTGCCGATTGTTCTGCTGACCGGATTTTTCACCGGCGGCGTTCTGATTTTGCAAACTTTTCCGACGCTGGCTTATTACGGCGTTCAAAGCGAAGCCGGAAGGTCGGTTTCGACTTCGCTTATTCGTGAACTCGGACCGGTTCTGTGCGCTCTGATGGTTTCCGGGCGTATCGGTTCGGCGATTTCCGCCGAACTCGGTTCAATGGTCGTATCACAGCAAATTGACGCAATGCGCGCGCTTGGCACTGACCCAAACCGCAAACTCGTCGCCCCGCGTATTCTAGCTCTTGTTTTAATGCTGCCGTTTCTAACGGTGGCTGCCGATATTTTTGGAATTATCGGTGGTGGAGTTGTCGCTTCGGGGCTTTTTAATCAAAGTTTCGATACTTTTTTAACGTCCGTCAGAAATGGTATCACTGTCGAAGATATTATCGGCGGAGTAATTAAACCTTTCTTTTTCGGGCTAATTATTGGAAGTATTTCCTGTCATAAGGGATTAAGCACCACGGGCGGCACGGTCGGAGTCGGACGTTCAACGACCAGCGCAGTCGTTCTTTCCTCGATTGTTGTTATCATTTTTGACTTTTTTCTTTCCAAAGCATTGCAGACAATTCTTGACGTTAAACCGATTTAAAACTAATTGGACAAAAAATTATGCTTTCTCCGCAAACTGAAGAACCGATTTTAACCGAAGAAATTGTCGAAGAAGAACTAGAACCGACGGATTTAGAAGAAGCGGTTGATAATGTCGAGCGTGCCGTTCCGGCAATCGAGTTCCGCGATGTTTATCTCGCGTTTGACGATAAAATTATTCTCGACGGCGTAAGTTTTACGGTGCGACGCGGCGAAACAAAAGTTATTTTAGGGCGCAGCGGCGGCGGAAAATCAACTGCCATCCGCCTGATTTTAGGACTTTTAAAACCCGATGCCGGACAAATTTTGATTGACGGCGAAGACATCACCGACTACAACGAGGTGGAAATGATGAATGTCCGCAAAAAAATCGGGATGGTTTTCCAAGAAGGCGCGCTTTTTGATTCCCTTTCGGTTTATGATAATGTAGCTTATCGCCTTCATGAACAGAGAGTTGATGAAGATGAAGTTGAAAAAGAAGTGCGCCGGATGTTGAAATTTGTTGACCTCGAAGATGCAATTGACAAAATGCCGGCAGAACTTTCGGGCGGTATGCGACGGCGCGTCGGAATTGCCCGCGCGCTGGTCGGCGACCCGCAAATTTTGATGTTTGACGAACC
>JACCYR010000229.1 GCA_013696385.1 Acidobacteriota bacterium | reverse complement strand
GTGCCATTACTCGTGATAAATCTGACTTTTTATTGCAAAAGTAAACACTCTTGAGGCAATGCCGAAAATATCGAAAATTATGAAAAGCCTGCAATTCAGATTATTCGTTTTATTGACATTGTTCGTTTTATTATTCACCGCGCCGGTCTTTGCTCAGGATTCAACATCGAAAACTATCTCGGATGTTGACGAACGGGAAGATTTAGAAATGATAATTACCGGGACTTTTCCTGAGAGAAAAGTAATCGGTAAAGTGGTGGGCGTTCACGACGGGGACACGGCGACGGTTTTTAGACAGCAATAAAATGCAGTATAAAATCAGATTCAACGGTATTGACGCGCCCGAACTCAAACAGGATTTCGGCAATAAATCCAAGCAAAATCTATCAGATTTGATATTCGGTAAAGAAGTAACGGCTATTTTCAACAAAAAAGATAAATACGGGCGTTTCGTCGGAAAGATAATGATAAACGGCGTAGATGCCAACCTCGAACAAATTAAAGCCGGTCTTGCGTGGCATTACAAAAAATATGCCGACGAACAATCGGAAACGGATAGAAAGGCTTATGCGGATGCGGAGATAGCGGCAAAAGAAGCAAAGAAAGGTTTTTGGATAATGCCGAATCCAATTCCGGCTTGGGATTATCGGACAGTAACCAAAACCAAACAGGAAACGGAAAAGGCGAACAGGAAATATCTGGTCGGCGCGAAAGGCGGTTGTTATTACCTAAATTCGTCGGGCAACAAAACTTATGTTGATAAGAAGTTTTGCGCCGATATTCCGACGGTTGTAAAAGTCGAATCCAAACCCGAACCAAAGTCTGAAAAGGAAGCAGATGAAACTAAAGAAATAAAGAAGTCGGGCGTTAGAACCTACATCAAAGGCTCACACGGCGGTTGCTACTATATGAACGGCGATAAAAAGGTTTATGTGAATGATAAAAGTTTATGTGGCAATTGATAGATGAAAAACGCTCAATCGAATATTTTAAGACTACTTTTGCCTCTTATTTGTATCTTAACGAAAATAACTGTGAGCTAAATAATTCATAATACTAGCCTTAATGACATCTTTTTCTTTCGCGCCTCGGGAAAAGACCAAATTATGACGGCGCAAAAAATGTTAAAGGGAAAAAACTTTTACGCCGGCGAAGAAACCGGCAAACTTGATGACGCAACCCGCGACGGTTTGAAAAAATATCAGGAAGCAAACGGTTTGAAGGTTACGGGAACACTCAATCAGGTTACGCTCGAAAAAATGGGCATTGCGCTGACCGATAAACAAAAGGAGAATGCGGCTATGGATTCTCAATAATAACAATGCGAATCTAAACTGTTCAGTTTAATTTAAATATAAAGTTACGCAGTTGAAATAGGTTGATTTCCGTCGGGTAAGAATTTACTGAAGAATAGTTTATAGCTAATAGTCAACAGCGAATAGTTCTGCGAGCCAATCTGTTCACTATTATTCAGTTGAAAATCCTTAAAAACTTAGTCTTTTAATCTGGCTACGTAAGTTGATTAAAATTTCCCGTCCGCAAAACACGCTAAATATACAAAAAATTAAGTTTGTGTATTTAGTGCATTTTGCGGGCGGAATTTCTAAACCCGCACCGCAATTTAATTTCTGCTTTAAAGATAAAATCATCTTCCGCGCCTTTCAAAAAAAGCAGTCATCATCTTCAAAAACCGGCAATCCGAACCTCAGACTATCGCAATTCAGCATTTTTCGTGTAAAATTTAATTTATGCTAATTCAAACGGAGTCTGCCAAAGTTATGCGAAAATCATTAAATTCAAAAGCTCTGATAATTTTATTTATCGCGCTGATTTTTTCTATTTATCAAGAAACATCTGCCCAAGGCTGTAAAACAAAAGACAAAAAAACGGCGGTGGTTAAAACAAAATCCGCCGCGCCCGACATTAGCTACACGGTTTCAATGTCGAAACCTTTTACGCATCTTTTGGAAGTCAAGATGCGCGTTCAATCGGCGAATCTGCCCACGCAAGCGGAAATCAAAATGCCGGTTTGGACACCGGGAAGTTATCTGATTCGTGAATATGCGCGGCACGTTCAGGATTTTGCGGTCAAAGACGCAAGCGAAAGGGCTTTGCCGTGGCAGAAAATCAACAAAAATA
>JACCYR010000227.1 GCA_013696385.1 Acidobacteriota bacterium | reverse complement strand
TGATTCCGGCAGTTGTTATTTGAACAGGCGTAATTTGTTGGGCAAAACCTTCCGCCGCAATCCGAATTTCATAATTTCCGGGAGCAACTTTGTCAAATGTAAAAGTTCCGCCGGAATCGGTAACGGTAACTTTTTCCATCCGCGTTTGCACATTGAGCAGAAAAACCCGCGCTCCGACGACAACCGCATCATTTTGGTCTTTGATTAAGCCGCTGACTTTTGTTTGGCTCGAATTTTGTCCGCTAATCGGAACAATCAAAAAAATAATTAACAAAAGAAAACCAATTAAATTCTTCATATTTTTATATTCCTAAATTACACGCTACTACAACGAACTAACGCTTTCATAATTTTAATTTGGGAAAATTATCCAATCTGATAAGTTGCCACACTGGTCGGCGTTTCGTAGCAACGCACTTTATAAACCTGAACTCTGTCATCATCAATACGCGAGGCAATATATTCCAAAATAAACCGCGCCAGATTTTCTGCCGAAGGATTTAATTCTTCGTCAAACGGCGGAAGTTCATTAATGTTGCGATGGTCGAGATATTTTGTTACGTCATCGGCGGCTTTTTTCAAATCAACAAAATCAATCAAAAGCCCGATATTGTTGAGTTCTTCGCCTTTGGCAAAAATTTCGATTTTATAATTGTGTCCGTGCAGATTTTCACACTTTCCCTTGTAACCGCGCAATTGGTGTGCGCTGGAAAAATTACGCTCAATCATTACTTCGTAAAAACTGTTCATTTTAAAATCTTCTGAATGTATATTGAACCAACTTTACAACCGTTATCGGTTCACCGTTTTTTATCGCCGGATTAAATTTTATACCTTTCGCCGCTTTGACAGCTTTTCCGTCAAAACTATCGCATCCTGACGAAGTAACAACTACAACATTCGTGATTTTTGCCGACCTGTCGAAAGTTACTCCAAGTGTAGCAAGCCCGGAAGATTGCTCGCAATTTCCCATTGCCGGATATGGTTTTCTTTTTATCTTTAAAGATTGGTCGTTTTCTTGTTTCTCGGTTTTCTTCTCACCTTTATTTGAATTGTTATCAGTCTGCGCGTTTGCTGCGAAAACAAAAAACAACGATATAAACAATACCGAAAAAATTGTTAAAAGGTTCTTTTTCATATTTTCTCCTAATTTTATTCGCTTTCATAACGGCTCAAATAAAGTTTGCCGTCGTAATCGTTAATGCCGATTATCACGCGGTTGAGCTAACCAAATCTGCCAAGAACATTACGATTGAAATTCACATCTTCGGCGAAGAAAACGTAAGAATCAAATTCAATTTCGGCGACAGTCAAAGTTATCGAATGCCCATAAGTCAAAAACGAGCCTGTTACCGTGTCGAATCTTTGCTTCTCGCCCTTTTCGATTTCGATTCCGATTCGCTCTCCCAAACTTCTGGCAAAAATACAGGCTTCTGCGCTGGTGTCAATTTTTGCCTCGAAATTTATGCTTAAATTTGATAATTGAATTTTTACGTCAAGAGTTATACCGCGTCTGCCGGAATCATAAAAAGTTGATTTTTCAAAATTCAATTGATGCACGGCTTACCATCCTCCGAATGGCACTTCATCTAAAGGAAAAAGATAGGTCAATAAAGGCTTTTCAACTTTCTTTTCTTTGGCTTTTAAGTCAACTTCTTTAATAGTGTTTCCGACGGCGACTAATTCACCATCCTTCAAAGCAACGTATTTTCCGGCATATTCGGCGTGATGTTTCTTTATCCAAATCGTATTCGGATGAACGTAACCTTTACCGCCGTTTGCTTTCGGTTTATTTTCCTGCTCCTGCAAAAGTTTGATTAAACTTTGCCGTTCTTCACTCGTAAAAGTCGCCGTTTTCTCAATAATTTCGTTTAACAAAACTGTTTCCAATTTCTTCACCTCCGAAAATTTGCGCCACATCTTTTAATTCACTTGTTATTTTACACTTTGGCAAACTGTTGAGAAAATCTCTGCCATAACCTTTTGTTTTAAGACGCGAATCGAGAATTGCAATCACGCCTTTGTCGGTTGAACTTCTAATCAATCTGCCAATGCCTTGTTTCAAGGAAATGATTGCGTTTGGAACGCTGTATTCAAAAAACGATTTGCCGCCTTGCTCGTCAATAAAGCGCGTTCTTGCGGCGACAATCGGGTCGCTTGGGACGGCGAACGGCAGTTTGTCAATTATTACGCAGGAAAGCTGTTCGCCGCGCACGTCAACGCCTTGCCAGAATGAAGATGTCGCAAACAAAACCGCGCTCGGCGTTTTTCTGAATTGCTCAAGCAGTCCGGCTTTTGACATCGAACCTTGCACAAAACACGGGAAATTGACACGCAGAGAAACGAGATCATAAAGCGTGTTCATCGAATAATTGCTGGTGCAAAGCACAAATGCGTGTCCGTTTGTAACATTTAAAAGTTTGATGATTTCGCCCGTCGCCATTTGCGAAAAATCCGGCGAACTTGGTTCAGGCATTGCTTTCGGCAAATAAATTATCGCTTGTTTTTGATAATCAAAAGACGAAGGCGCAAGCAATGTGTCAGTTTTGCCGTTGTCTAAACCCAGACGGTCTTTAATGAAATCGAATTTTCCGTTTGTTGAAAGCGTCGCCGAAGTCATCACGACGGTTTCAACTTTGTC
>JACCYR010000225.1 GCA_013696385.1 Acidobacteriota bacterium | reverse complement strand
TTGTATTTTCCCTGCGGCGGAAGTTTTTTGACGATGTGCAGATCGTAAAGCGTAACCAAAGCGGCGCGTTTGAACGAACCCGGAACGGGCAGAAGCGTCCGCCATTCGCCTGAAAAGATGAGATATAAAATATAGATTACGCCGCCAGCGGCAAACAGCCACATAAAGAAAAAATGAAGCGAGATGCCGTCGGCGAGCCGAAACGGAATGCCGAGCATTTCGTAAAACCACGGCGGGAAAAAATGGAAAACCTCGTAGCCGAAAATCTTAATTCCGTAGACCGCATTTGCCCAATAAATCAGCAAGCCGCTCCAAATCATCATTGAAAGAAGCGGAAAATTTATCCAGTGCAGCCAACGCACGGCTAATGGATGTTTCTTTTCTAGTTTTTTCATTGCGTCCTTCCTCAATTGAAATATATCTTTAATGCAACAAAATTATTCCCGACCTTTTATTACAA
Organism: Acidobacteriota bacterium; assembly: GCA_013696385.1. Lineage (GTDB taxonomy): Bacteria > Acidobacteriota > Blastocatellia > Pyrinomonadales > Pyrinomonadaceae. The sequence continues at coordinate 1,758 of JACCYR010000225.1, read as the reverse complement.
GTAATGCCACTCGTCTTAGGTGAATAAGTTAATTTTTTTGCGCCGGGTAATGGGTGAGAGATGTTTGCCTTTTTACTTTTTTTTACCATTCTGCCTTGCGAATCATTGTTTGCAGAATTTCTTTTTCTCCGTCGGTTAAAGAAAAATTTTCCTGCGCGTAAACTTCGGCGAGCCGCGAAAGAGTTACGGCGCGGGTGCTTCCGTCGCGGATTTGGGCGATTGTTTCGAGGTTTTCGTGTGAGAGTTCCCGCGCTTTTGCATTTTCGCCATATTCTTCAAAGCGTTTGGTAAATTCATTGTAAGCCGCCGAACGCGAAGCAAGTTGCGGCACAGTTTCGCAAAGCGTAGCGGCTTCGTTCAAAAATTTGATGGCTTTTTCCCTTTCGCCCAATCTGTTTTTTGCATCCGATGCGCCGATGAGCGCGAACATTCTGTTTGAATCCTCAACAATTGCATTAATCGCTTGGCGAGCAAGTTCGTCGTTGCCTTGCAGAGTGCAAACCTGCGCGATTTGCGCCAATGCTGACATCTGCTCGGTTTCTTCGATATTTCCCTGCGCGATTTCGATGGCGCGTTCCGCCTTTTGAAATTTCGCAAACTGAACGGCAATCACGCTCCACAAATTAAAACGGGCGCGGCTGTCGCGGATTTCCGCGTCCTTTTGCGATTTCAAAATGGCATACGCTTCTTCGAGCGTTTCGAGCGCGTCTTCGCGTTCGCCCTTGTCCCAAAATTCCTGCGAAAATCCGACTAAACAAGAAGAAATCTGCGTCTTGTCGGCAACCAAATCAAGTGTCCGGTCTGCCAAATCAATACTTCCCGCCCGCAAAAATCCGAGCGCAATGCCCGCGAGCAGATTATCGCGGTGAACGCCGTCAATCCGTTCGGCAATCGTTTTTGCTTTGTCGAAAGTTTCAATTGCCTTATCGTTTCTGCCGTTACTGCGGTAATGTTCGGCGATATACTGCAAAATTCTGACCCTTTCTTCGGGAAAATCGGTTTCTTCTGCCGCAATCACGGCTTCGTCCAATGCAGAATTAGCTTTTTCGCTCTGATTATTTTTCTCGTAATATTCGGCGATAAGCTGCAAAGCGTTGACTTTTGCTGCCGGATATTCGATGCGCGAAAGCGTCTGCCGTGCTTCTTTTTCACGATTATTAACGATTAAATAATATGCAATCACACCGAGCGCGTGCGACGGGTGATCGAGCGCGGAGGCGATTTCAAAGGCTTTATCAAATTCGCCGATGGCGGCTTTTCTCAACGCAATATTTTCTTTGGCTTCGGCTTGCAAACCTCTGTCTTCGATGGCTTCAACAAGTTGAAAGGCATATTCGTCGTCATTAATCGCGGCGCATTTATCCGCCACTTTTGACAGCAAACGGTCACGGACAAACGGGTCGTCAACCGTATCGGCAAGCGCGGCGGCAATGTCAACGTCATTTTTTTCCAAATAATACGGGACAATTTCCTTCATCGCCGTCGCGTGTCCTTCGGAACTTTTGATGTCTTCGGCGAGAAACGTTGCGCACGATAAAAGATTTTCCTGCGCCTGTTCAATTGCTATTTGATGTTCTGCCATAAAAAACTAAAAACTAAAAGTGAAAAACTAAAAACTAAAATATCACTTTTCACTTTTAGTTTTTAGTTTTTCACTTAAACAAAAACCCGCCGGACTGAATCCGGCATCCAATCATACAAAGACGGCGTTACGGAATCGGCACCAGCTTCGCGCAAAACTTCCTCCGAAACCGTATT
>JACCYR010000170.1 GCA_013696385.1 Acidobacteriota bacterium | reverse complement strand
GCAACAGTTCAAATCAGACGCAACGGAAAACCTGCTTTGCCAAATTCGCCTGTCAGTTTTGGCGAAAAACTCGGCGCAAGCGGTTTAGATTTGCGTTCTGCGACAATTGATACGCTTCAAGTTAATGTCGGCAAGTTGTGCAATCAAGCGTGTAAGCATTGTCATGTTGATGCAAGCCCGACGCGCACGGAAATTATGTCGCGTAAAACCATCGAAGCGTGTCTGGACGCTTTGCGAAAACATAAAATTCCGACGATTGATATTACAGGCGGCGCACCGGAACTCGTCCCCGATTTTCGTTACTTCGTTGTGGAAGCCCGAAAAACCGGCGCGAAAGTTATCGTGCGGCACAATTTGACTGTGATGTTTGAAGAAAATCAGACGGATTTGCCCGAATTTTTTCGTAAAAACGAAGTCGAAGTCGCGTCGAGTTTGCCGTATTTTCTTGAGCAGCAAACTGACGCTCAGCGCGGCACCGGCGTTTTTAATAAATCAATTGAAGCCTTGCGGAAACTAAATGCGGTTGGCTACGGTATTGATGAAAATTTGATTTTGAATCTTGTTTATAATCCGGTCGGCGCATTTTTGCCGCCCGTTCAAAGCGCGATTGAAGCCGATTTCAAACGCGAACTGAAAACGCGCTACGACATTTCGTTCAATAATCTTTACACGATTACAAATATGCCGATTGCGCGGTATCTCGATTGGCTGCGGAGTTCTCGAAATGAAGAAAGCTATATGTCGAAACTCGTCAACGCCTTTAATCCCGCGACGGTTGAAGGTTTGATGTGCCGAAATATTATCAGCGTTGATTGGACGGGGAAACTTTTTGATTGCGATTTTAACCAGATGCTTGAAATCGGCGTTTCGGCAGATTTGCCGCAAACAATCCAAGATTTTACGCCCGAAAAATTTGCGCGGCGGCAAATTATGACGGGCGCACATTGTTTTGGCTGCACTGCCGGTTCGGGTTCAAGTTGCGGCGGCGCAGTTGCTAAAGCGATTTTAGATTGAGTGTCAAGGAAAACATTAAAGTTCTGAGTTCCAACTTTAGTTGGCTCTTAATCAAACAATCCGCTAACTAAAGTTGGAACTCAGAACGCGCCTGTAAATCCAATCTGTCATCGCTCTAACTGATAACCACCAAAAAATAATCTAAAAAATTATTGCCCGCGAAACACACGAAATATACGAAATATTTTTTAATTTTTCGCGCATTCGGCGTATTTCGCGGGCAAATTTTACCGGCTAAATTATAATTTTTTCATAATTCGCATTCGTGTTATTTGACTCTCGCAGTCAAAGTGATTTCTTTATTTTTTGGCGGATAGCAAACTTCGTCCGTGCAAGCCTGATAGCGCACGACGACCGGAATTTTCAAAACTCCTCCTTTAAAATTAGAGGGAACGGCAACGTTAAAAGTGAAAGCGGTGCGACCTTCATAAACATTGATTGTATCTTCGGAAAAGGCAAGTTTGCGGTTTTTGCCGCGCGGATACATAACTGTTCCGACTTTCGCGCCCGACGCGCTGGCTTTTACAACCGTCGGAATGGCGTATTCGCTTCCCGGACGGCTTGAATTGACGTGCAAACCACCCGGAATGTCCATTACCACGGTTGCTCTGGCTGCGCCGCCGCGTTTGACCGTTCCGATTGAACCTCTGATTGTCTGCGCATCAGTTTCAACCAAAAAGCTGGCTAAAAAAATTAAAGATAACGATAAAATTGCATTGAATAAAGTTTTTTTCATAATTTTTCTCTGTCAATAATTGATGTTTTACAGTCGTTTCAAGATGCTTCTATTTCAGGCGAAAACTGTTTATCAGTTCATCAATTCTGCCCGCATAATTATCTCGAAATGCTTTGAGAACCAAAATTTGCAAATCGTAAGTTTTTTGTTGTTTTTTGCTTTCGATGATTTTACGAATTTCGTAAAAATTAACTTCCCTTTCGGATTTTTCGCTTTCAATCAAGCACATTTTTTCACCTTCGGGCGCAGCTTGCAAAATGTTTTCCGCTAAAACTTTATCGGCTTCCTGCCTAACATTTTTGCAAGCGGAAACAAAATCCAAATTCGCAGAAACGGTTAAATAAACCTGTGCCCGCCAAATGTTGCGCTCGTCTCGTTCGCCGTAATCCTTTGAATAAGCCTCAAACGCATAACCAGAATCGTCGCGTATCGGATGAACAAATCCTTCGGGTTTAACCAGACGAAAATCTTCCGTTTCAACAATTTCCGGTTCAAAGGCACGCTCGGCACTTTTTTTGATTTGCGTCGAGACAATAACCATCACCAAAACCAAAACGCCGCCGATAATAAGAATTTCCATAAATATAGAAAGTGAAAAGGTGAAAAGGTGAAAAAGTTTATTTTCGAGAGTCTACGACAACTTTTTCACCTTTTCACTTTTTCACTTTAAATTCGGCGCATCTTTCGCCGCCAACTGTCCGCAAGCCGCGTAAATATCGCGCCCGCGCGGACGGCGAACAAAAGCGGAAATGCCTCTTGTTTCTAATATGTCTTTAAAGCGTTCGATTTGTTCCCGACTCGAAGGATGGTATTCGAGCGGTTCGGCTGAATTGTGCGGAATTAAGTTGATTTTGACGCGGTTCAATTCGTAACGATTTAAAAGATTTGCAAGTTGCCGCGCCTGTTCGTCGGCATCGTTCACGCCACCGAGCAGAACATATTCAAATGTAAATCTTTCATTTTTTCGCAGAGATTTTTCAAACTCCTTCGCCGCTTTGAGCAATTCTTCAATGTTCCAACGCTTATTTATCGGCATTAATTTGTCGCGCAATTGATTATTCGGCGCGGAAAGCGAAATCGCCAGATGCGGACGCTTTTCAAGTTTGGCAAATTGATAGATTTTCGGCACAATTCCCGCCGTCGAAACCGTTATGCGATTCGGCACGATGAACAAACCTTCTTCTTCGCTCATAATTTCGAGAGCTTTTATCAGATTTTCAAAATTCAGAAACGGTTCGCCCGCGCCCATTCCGACTAGATTTGTGCCGTGCGGAGTTTCCGCGCCGATGCCATAGACATCGTTGAGAACAATAATTATCTGCTCGACAATTTCGCCCGCCGTTAAATTTCTGAGAAGTCCGAGTTTAGCCGTCAGACAAAAATCACATTTCAGCGGGCAGCCCGACTGCGACGAAAAACAAATCGTGTCGCGGTTTTCAGTTGGAATAAAAACGGTTTCGACCGGAAAATTATCGTGCGTTTTCATCAAAAAGCGGCGCGTTCCGTCCGTCGAAACGTAGCGCGATTCAACTTTCAAAGTCGAAGCTGTTGCCGTTTCGCCTAACTTTTCGCGCAAATTTTTTGGCAAATCGGTCATTTCCTCAAACGAGCGCAACCGTCTTTCGTGCAAACCTTTGAAAATCTGCGCGGCACGATATTTTGGCTCGCCGAGATTTTTAACAAAATCGGTCAGTTCGTCTTTTGAAAATGATGTTAAGTGAAGTTTTTCGCTCATTACAGTCTTATTTTAGCTTATCTTTTACTAAAAACGCATCATTACATTTTTCATTTTTCATATATCATTTATTATTTAGTATTGGTCGTTTCTTAGCATTCAATGTTTAATGATAAATGAATATGAAAAATAAAACGATTATCGTCGGCATTATCGCTTTAGCAATCATTTTTTTGATGGCTTTGCTTTGTCTTTGGATTGGAAAAAAAATCAATAACAGTATCCGGGGAACACAAGATACAACTGAAACAACCCAGCCGAACGGAGAGCCGCAAAATCCTTCGCTTGCGCCAAATTCGCCCGAACAAGCCGCGCAGATTTTTCTTGCGCTGGGCAATCCGTCAAACGCCAGCGCGTCCGACCCGAACAATTATTTACTGGTCAATAATTATTTTGCGCTTTCTTATAACCGCGATAAAGCAATTCCCAATTGGGTGGCGTGGCGAATTTCAAAAGCGGAATTAGGCAATTTTCCGCGTCCGAATCCCGATCCGTTTCGCCCCGACGACCGCTTGCCAAAAAGTTGGACGCGCGTTACGCCTTCGGATTATACGGGAAGCGGTTTTGACAGAGGACATCTGTGTCCGAGTGCCGACCGAAGCGGTTCAACCGATGGAATGTCGGCGACGTTTTTGATGACGAATATGACGCCGCAGTTTGGCGATTTGAATCGCGGACCGTGGCAGAAAATAGAAGCGTATTTGCGGACTCTGGTAACGCGCGGCAGTGATGTCTACATTTTCGCGGGCATCTATGGCGAAAGGGGAAAGTTAAAGAAAAAAGTTTCTGTGCCGACAAACGATTGGAAAATTGCGGTGGCTGTTCCACGCGGCGCACCGATTTCTGCAATCAACGCGGACACGCGCGTAATCGCGGTTGATATGCCAAATGTCAAAGGAATTCTGCGTGCCGATTGGCAGCTTTACCGCACAACCGTGCGTCAAATCGAACAACG
>JACCYR010000206.1 GCA_013696385.1 Acidobacteriota bacterium | reverse complement strand
GGTTTTCATTTGTCGGAGAATATGAAATTAAATATTGTGTGCGCAGTTCGCCGGAAATATCAGAGGCGATTTGCGGAAGTTCATTTATTGAATTTGGAAAATAAACTTTTCCTCCCGTTTCCTGGGTTAATCGAATTAACAAAGCCTTTGCTTTTTCCTGACGGCTAATATCGCTGCCGACAGGTTCTTTACTCAAATCATTGACAAATCCAATCGCGTAAATTTGCACATTGGACTTACGCAGCAACTCAAAAAGCTGTTGCTCTTTGTAGGAACTGCCCCGATCGTCGCCGTCTGAAACCAGAATTATAGCGCGCAACCTAGCATCATCCTTTTTCTGGGAGTTTTGATATTGTTCAACCTTTTTTGCCGTTAGATAAACCGCATCAATAATTGCCGTTTGTCCGCCCTCCACAAATAAATTATCCAGTGCATCGTTAAGTGAACTTTTACTGGTTGTAAAATCTTGCACGACTTCGATTTTATCGGTGCTGACAAAACGAACAATGGCTGTTTCATCTTTCGAGCGATTTGTCCCCACAATAATTTTCCCGGCTTCGATAATTTTTCCGAGTTGGGAGCGAAGCGAACGCGAATTATCGACTACGAGGGCATCAATTATCGGGACTTCGGCAGTTGTAAAAGAGGTGATTGGCTGCAAAATGTTATCTTCGTAGACTTCAAATTGAGATTGATTTAATTTGTTGACTGATCGGTTACTGCTGTCAACAACGCGCACATTTAAGACGACCTCTTCTGTTTCAACCCGAAGAACTTCTTCGTCTTCAACCGGAATTGGAACTACTGTCGGAGAAGGTGACGGGCTTATAGTTGGTATTGTGCTTACGATTGGTGTCGGAGTTGGAACGACTGTTTGTGGTGTTTGAGCTACTGTCTTTGCGGTTACTACCGAATTAATAGTGTCCTTGCGTATCCAACCTTTGACCTGACCATTTAATACTGAAACGTAATACCAACCGTTTGTGTCTTTAGCTTTTTCGACGGTAATTTTATCCCCTTTTTGAACCGTTTGAACTTTTTCCGAATTCGAATCGGGTGATTTACGCAAATAAGTTGACGTAACGATTACTTCTGCTTGCTTTTGAGCAAAAACTGAAAAAGTAAACAATAATGTTAAAACTACTGTGATAAAAATTTTCATAAGCTTATATGCCCGTCCACAATATCGTAAGCAACAACGACTATCACAGTCAGCGCAGCAACGGTTGATTTAAATCTGCACAAAAAACGAAATAACGCTATTTAGCGACGAAAGAGTCCAAATAATTATCAATTGCGGGAGTGTTTATTTCATCTTCAGGCAGAACAACCAGCAGCAGATAAAATCGCTTGCCGTGGAAAAACATACGGAAGCGTTCCACCCGATACGTCGTATTTACCTGACTTTCACGACCCGTCATTCTGCCACTTGGTATTTTTATATGAATCTCACGACCCCTCCAATTGCCGTTTGAAAATTCCTCGTCTTTTAGCAGCTGACCTTTAGCGGCTTTTACGAAATCATCGCGGATTTTCTTATAGTAAGCCTTATAATTGGGCTTCCACGGAACATATCTTCTTGGAGAATCTCTGTATATGACAGCAAAAAAACCATTAGAATTATTGTACGAATAGCTGCCTTTTGTGCTGGGAGATTCCAGAGCCTCGCTGTCAGGCTTCATAATACCTGGTGCAAGAATACTCCAAGCACCATTGTCCGGGCTAAAGGTTTTCCACGTTCTTTCCTGAGCAAAAGTGCTGCAACTTAAAATAAGAAGAATCCCAAGAGATTGTAATAATTTGTTTGTCCGAATCTTACTCTTAAACATAATTTTACACCTAAATTATTGAAACAATTTCACGACAAAATTTTTCTAAATCAGCATTATAGATATTACAACTGTTTAACGCGAAATTTTCCGCGGGCGCGAACCACGACATCTGACCGTTCAACTTTAACATTGATATCGTGAACAGATGCGTCCGTTGCAGCGTCTTTCGAGTAATAGCCGAGCCGGTATTGTTGTCTTAATTCACTGGTAATTTTTTTAAAAGTTTCCTTCAAATTTGGTGCGTCGCGGCTGAGATAGAACCTTCCGGCGGTAGTATCGGACATTTTTTTTAAAGAATCTACTGCTTCAATATCAGCGATTCTTTCACGAAGTTCAATTTCTTCCTCAGTCGGCAGATTTTGCTGTCCGGAAATTATAATCGAATATCCCTTTTTCTTTTTTTGAGCCAGCTTTTTTTGAGGCTTTTTGCTTTGCTCTCCTTCCTTTAATGTCCCGTCCGGGCTAATTATCAGTTTATTAAAACCCACGCCTGTTTTATAAAATATAGTGTAAATCAATACGTCTGATTCTTCGAGCAGATTCAATAATTCATCTTTTGTGACAGAACTCCCGAAATCTTTACCGTCTGATAGAAGAATAATTACTTTACGACCTTGAACATTACTAAATGACTTTTGAACAATTTGCCCGACGGCGCGGTGCAAAACCGTTCCATCTTGCTCGGCGGTTTGGACTTTATCGAGAGAGTTTTTAAGCGTTTGATGATTAGAAGTAAATGGATTGAGAATATTTACTTGAGAATCGAATGTCGCCACCAGACATTGATCGTTTGGATTCAATAATGTGATAAAATCTTTGGCGGCATCTTTGATTTTCTCTAAAGCAACTTTAGTGCTTCCGCTGGTGTCAAGCAGCAGAGCGATATTAAGCGGTTCGTTGTAGATAGCAAAAAAGGCGATGTTTTGTTTTACACCGCCTTGATAAACGGTAAAATCTTCCTTCTTTAAACCGGAAATATAACGCCCTTCGCGGTCGCTGACGGTAACCGGAACGCTGATAAGTGTCTTGCCTGTTTTTTGAATTTTTTCAGGTTCGGCAGTTTGAGCGCGTAACTCAATCGGCAAGGTCAAAAGCATTAAAAAAAGTAAGACAAAAATGATTTTCATGAATTTCTGGTTAATTTAAAATATAATATTTCAGCCTTCGGCACACCTATCATTTATTAAAGTATAGTTGGTTTTTATTAAATTAGTCCAATTTTTTTTTGCTATTAATAAAATTTTAGCTTCCTCGTTTTTTCAAATTTTGAATCGGAGGCGGCAAACTGCATTCGTCAAAGGCAATCTGAACAAGATGCCAGCATTTTATCTAATTGTTATACAAGAATCTGTTTTCGGCTTGGCGATACCGATGCCGAACGGTTTGCAAGCGGCTTCTCCGTAAAGCATCGGAAAAAAGTCTTGTCTGTTATCACTCGGGTTGCGGGCGTGGGCGGCAAACATTTACCGACAAAGCCTGAAACGGTCAAAAATTTAGTGAATTATAAAAAAGGCATTCTTTGGCGGACTTGCCTTTCTTTTTGGTTATCCAAGGTGAACGAAAGAATAAACTTTGGAAAGTCTAAAGAACTTTTGATAAAGAC
>JACCYR010000204.1 GCA_013696385.1 Acidobacteriota bacterium | reverse complement strand
AAACTGAAATTTTAGACGTAACGGAAACGCGCAACGGTGTAATAATTACCGAACATAACGGCAAAAAATACGCGCTCAAATGGACGGCACGCGACCCGAAAAATGATTCGTTTGAAGGCTTTTTATTACTTAATCGCGCCAAGAATTGGGACGGTTTCAATGCCGCGCTCAAAACTTACGGCGGCGCGGCGCAAAATTTTGTTTATGCGGATGTCAAGGGAAATATCGGTTTTCATAACAGCGGTAGAATTCCGATTCGGCGCACGGGCGACGGTTCGATGCCATATGACGGCGCGACGGGCGACGGCGATTGGGTGAGTGTTATTCCTTACGAAGAACTACCAAACAGTTTTAATCCGCCGGAAGGTTTTATTGTTACCGCCAATCAAAGAATCGTCGGCGACAGTTATAAGTATTTTCTGACGCATCTGTGGTCATCGCCGCATCGTGCGCGTCGGATTTATCAGCTTTTGCAGGCGAATTCAAAAGTTACGGTTAACGATGTGATGGATATTCAGCGCGACATTTTCAATATTTCTTATTCGGGATTTGCGCGTGAAGTTATCAAAACCGAAGCCGCTTCAAAGGAAACATTAGATATTTTGCGCGGTTGGGACGGGAAAATGTCCGCCGATTCAAACGCCGCGTTGCTTGTCGGCGAGATTCGGAATGTCTTTCTTAATAAAATTTTAACCGCCAATGTCGGCGCGGAAAGGGCGAAAAATTATCGTTGGGGTTTGAGTGCTTCGTTGGTTGATTGGCTGGCGGCGGAAAAACCGGCGAGCTGGCTGCCGAAAGAATTTGCAAATTTTAAAGATTTGCTGATTGCTTCAGACAAGGAAGCAAGGGCAAATCTCTCGGCAAAATACGGCGCGGACGCTGGCAAATGGTTGTTTGGAAATGCGTATAAAATCCGTTTTAACCATCCGCTGTCTGCCGCGCCTTTGATTGGAAGTATTTTTGCAATTGATGCAATACCGCAAAGTGGAAGCGGTTTGACTCCGAATGTCGGCGCAAGTGTTTCGATGCGGCATATTACCGTGCCGGGAAGTTGGGACGAAACGCGGCACGCAGTCGCGCTTGGTGAGAGCGGAAATCCGAAATCTCCGCATTATAAAGACCAACTCGAAAATTGGAGATTGGGAAATACGCCAGTTTTTCCGTTTAGCAAAGCGGCGGTTGAAAAGGCGGCGAAAGAAGTGGTCATAATGATGCCGATAAAGTAGCGGTGAGTTGTAAGTGGCGGACGATTAGTAAAAATCGTAAATGATAATTTCTTTCTTTCACTCGCTGCTTATCACTAATCGTTCACCACTATTTAACATTTGATTACGAGCTTCAATAAAATCGCTCAAAATAATTGCGGCAGCTTCGCTGTCAACTTTTTCCCGCATTTCCTTTTCGCTTAAACCTCGTTTCCAGAGATTGCCACGGGCTTCATAGGTTGAAACTCGTTCATCTTGGAGAAAAACAGGCACATCAAGCGAAAGTGAAAAGTTTCGCGCCAGCCGTCGCGCTTCTTTTGACATTTCGCTTTCTGAACCATCAAAGTTATACGGCAAACCTAAAACCAATCCGACGGCATCAAACTCTTCCAGATAGGCGGTGATTTTTTTGAGAACTTTTTTCCAGCTTTTGCGTTCTAATACACCAACGCGGCGAACCGAAAACTGCAGTTCATCGCTGACGGCAAGACCGATGCGTTTCTTCCCAATATCGAGCGACAGTAATCTGCCTTTGGTTGGAGCGCGAAGAACGTCTGTGAATTCCGAGAGTTTAGTTGTTTCTTTGTCTTGCACTGTTTTAATGTAAAATGGATAATGGAAAACGGAAAATCAAATATATGTCCAAAAAACATTTTCCACTTTCCACTTTCCATTTTCAATTTAAATGAGGTAAATAATGTCATATCGCGGAAAATTTTCGATTGGTTTAGTTTCGGCGGCAATCGCGCTGTATGCGGTCGTCGGCGGTTGGTTGTCAACACAGGCACAGCAGCCGATAAATGATGCCGGAGCGCAAATCCGTATTTTTGAAAGTGTTTTGCAGCATGTCGTGAACGATTATGTTGACGAACCAAATCTGGAAAAAGTTCAAGCAGGCGCGCTGCGCGGGTTGGTAAACGGGCTTGACCCATATTCGTCTTATCTGACGGCTGACCAAGTAAAAGATTTTCAGGCGAAAAAACAAAACACTTTGGCGGGAATTGGCGCGGAATTTTCGCAGGTTTCAGCATATCTTTATGTGGTTTCGGTAATTAAAGATTCTCCGGCGGACAAAGCCGGTTTGCAAGCGGGCGACGTAATCGAATATATTAATACCAAAGCGACCCGCGATATTTCTCTCTACGATGCAAAACAGCTTCTTTTGGGCGAAAATGGTTCAAAAGTAAACCTGCGTGTTTTGCGTGCCGGCGCGAAACCACAAACCATTTCCGTTTCACGCGGAAGTTATAAAATTCCCGAACCGACAGCAAAAATCGAGGACGGCAAAATCGGCATCATCAAAGTCTACAGCCTCGAAAACGGTGAAGCAAAAGACATTCGTAATCGTGTTCA
>JACCYR010000187.1 GCA_013696385.1 Acidobacteriota bacterium | reverse complement strand
AAATCAAACACGCTGACAATTCCGCCGAAATCTCGCGGAAGTGAGGTTTTTTATCCCGAATCAGATGGAGAACCGATGGCAGAAACTGATTTTCACGCAAATTTATTGATGAATTTGAGAATGGCTTTGGATATTTTCTTTGCCGACCGTGAAGACGTTTATGTTACGGGCAATATAATGTTTTATTACGTCGAAGGCGATCCGACGGAAGTTATTTCGCCCGATGTAATGGTTTGTTTCGGCATTCCGAAAGGCGACCGGGCGAGTTATAAAATCTGGGAAGAAGATGACGTTGTGCCATCGGTGGTGATTGAACTTTCCTCACACGGAACGTGGCGGAAAGACCATGTTGAAAAAAAACTTTTGTATGAAATGCTCGGCATCAAAGAGTATTATATTTTCAATCCGCTTGAGCCGAAAAATTCGCCTGCATTTACGGCTTATTGGCTGAAAGATGAGGAATTTACATCGGTGAAAATCGAAAATGACCGTGTGAAAAGCGAAGTTTTGGGCTTAGAGTTAATAGTTTCGGGAAGAACTTTGCGCCTTTTTAATCCCGCAACTAATCAATTTTTGAAAACCACCGAAGAACTTGCCGAAGCAGTCGGCGAACTTTCAGTTGAAAACAATTTTCTAAAAGCCGAAATTGAAAGATTGAAAGAACTTTTGAAAAAACAATAAAATTATGAGCGTAGATATTGTTATAAAAGAAACGAAACCAAAGATGGAAGCGGTGATTGAAGATTTTAAGCGTCGTCTTGCAAATGTGCGGACGGGACGCGCCAGCGTTGGGTTGCTTGACGGAATTATGATTGATTATTACGGTGTGCCGACGCCGCTTAATCAGATGGCTTCGGTCAATGTTCCCGAACCGCAAATGCTGACCGTTCAGCCTTGGGACACAACCCAGCTCGGCACAATCGAAAAGGCGATAAATTCGGCAAATCTCGGATTCAATCCGTCAAATGACGGCAAACTTATTCGGTTGCCGATTCCCGCTTTGAACGAAGAACGCCGCCGCCAACTTGCCAAACAAGTTCACGAAGTTGCCGAAGAGCATAAAATTGCTATTCGCAGTGTTCGCCACAGCGCAAACGATTCTTTAAAAACTATGTTAAAGAACAAGGAAATTCCCGAAGATGATGAGCGTTACGGAATGGACGAAGTGCAGAAATTGACTAACACCTACACGGGTAAAATTGATGAACTGACCAAGAACAAAGAACAGGAAATTATGAGCGTTTAATTTTAATTTAAATATGAAAAGGCGAGCGGGAAAGTTTGCTATTTCCCGCTCGCCTTTTCATTTTAATCAAGCAGTTTTTACTTGCCGATTGCAAAAATTTCATCTTTAATTTCCGAATTGACCAAAATTTCTTTGACTTTAAAATTTGCATAGATGGTAAGTTGCCCCAAATCAAAGCGTTGCGAATAACGCTCAGGAATAACTACGCCTTCAACCGTCCGAAACTTGTCAATTTCAACCGATGTCGTTACTTCCCTACCGTTCATATCATAACTCGACTCATATCCTTTAACTTGTCCGGTTTTGTCGTCAATAAAAAAATCAGTGTAATAACCTTCGGGCGAAGTAATGCGAAAACCTTTCTTTTTCTTATTTTTTTCGGAAATTAGTGAAACTGTAAAACCTTTTTCATCAATTTTTTGCAGAAGCGGCAAACCCAAACGGTTGATCGGCGGAAAATTAAAGCCGTTTATCGAAGAAAAAGTTTGCTGCCCGTCATAAACCTGTTTGAGCGGTTGGAAAGGATTCTGGATTTCAAGCCGATATTTGTCGCCCGCGAAAATTGTCGCAAAGGTTGCGGGAATTGTCTGTGGAAACTGCGTCGTCGTAATGTCAACCGTTCCTCTGACATCCAACGTCTTCATCTTCTTAAAACTATCGCCGCCGTGCGCCGCTAAAGTTGCTCTGGCAAGTTCGAGCGGCGCGGAATCGGTTTTGGTAATTACAACCGTCGTTTTTTCCTTTGAATCTTTGTCGGTCTGGGCAAAGGTATTGACTCCAAAAATAATTATGAGCAGTAAAATCGAATATCTTTTCATACTTCTCCTATGATGTAATTTATTGGGAAAGTAAAATCATTTTAACACCACAACAAAAAAAATTGTTGTGGTGTTATTGAACAATAGTGAATAGTTACTCTCTCATCCGCGCCAACTATTAACTGTTCACTATTAACTCTTCGCTATTGTTCAGTAAACATCTTTAACTAACCAACCTAATTTATTTCTGTATTATACAAATTATTTTCGTTTTCTTATTTATGCGATTCGTGTATTTCGCGGCTAAATTTTTTTTGTCTTTTATGTCTTTTCGCGGCTAATTGTTCTTTCGCGGAAAAACCAAAATTGCGTCGCTCACCTTGCGTTCGCCTGTCTGGTCCGAAGGTTTATTAACAATTTTTCCATCGAGAAACATCGTCGTCGAACCGCCGCCGTC
>JACCYR010000185.1 GCA_013696385.1 Acidobacteriota bacterium | reverse complement strand
GTGGTTTTTGTGCATTTTTGGGGCTATTTTTTCTCATCACTCAAAACGCGCCCATCTTTCAAGATGACTTGTCGTTGTGCCTTGTCCGCCAACACTTGGTCGTGTGTTACGAGAATAAGCGTTACGTTGTGCTGTTTGTGTAAATCAGTCATCAAATCAAAAATATGATTGCCGTTTTTTGAATCGAGATTTCCCGTCGGTTCGTCAGCCAATAAAATTTTCGGTTGATTGGCAAACGCGCGGGCGATGGCGACGCGCTGCTGTTCGCCGCCGGAAAGTTCGGTTGGATAATGATGCCCGCGATTGTTTAAATCAACATCTTCGAGCAATTTTTCGGCGCGGTTTTTTGCATCTTTCAAACCTAAAATTTCCATCGGAATGATGACGTTTTCAAACGCCGTCAGACTTGGAATTAGGTGAAAAGATTGAAAAATAAAACCAATTTGTTCGCTGCGAAGTTCGGCGAGTTCGTCTTCGCTCATGGTCGTAACATTTGCGCCGTCAATCAAAATTTCGCCCGAACTCGGCGCGTCGAGTCCGGCGATTAAACCGAGCAAAGTTGATTTTCCGCTGCCGGACGCGCCTGTTACGGCGACAAATTGCCCGTCGGGAATTGTCAAAGAAACATCGTCTAAAATTGTTAAATCTTCCGTGCCGGATTGGACAGTTTTGATTACGTTTTGGAGAATTATCATAGAAATTTGTTAATGGTAAATTGTAAATGGTTAATTGCTTTTGTTTTTCGAAGCAACAATTAACAATTAACTATTGACAACTTACAATCAATCATAGTTTGCGAAAAAGGCGCGAACAAGTTTGGCAGTTTTTGCATCATAAATAATGGATTTGGACGGAAAATTTATAAAAATATGAACAGGTTAATTCGAGCAACAGCAATTTTAAGTTTCATTTCTTTAGCAATTATCTTTTCGGCGTGCGGCGTTTCAACCGCTGAGCAGCAATCAAACAAAAAGATGGAAAAACCGCGCCCATCAATTCCGGTTTCTTCCGACAAGCCCAAAATTGTTGCTTTCGGCGATAGTTTAACTGCTGGCTTTGGACTCGCCGAAAAAGAATCTTATCCATATCTTTTGCAAAAAAAGCTGGAAGCTGAAGGCTATAATTATGAAGTGATCAACGCTGGTGTTTCGGGCGAAACCAGCTTAGGCGGTCTGGAAAGAATTGATTGGGTTTTGGAACAGGAAAATATGCAGATTTTAGTTCTCGAACTCGGCGCAAATGATTTGCTGCGCGGTTTGCCGGTCATTAAAATGAAGGAAAATCTAAGCACGATTATCAAAAAAGCGAAGGCAAAAAACATTAAAGTTCTGCTTTGCGGAATGCTCGCCCCGCCGACGATGGGCGCAAGTTATCAGCGCGAATATACAAACGCTTTTCCTAATTTGGCGAGCGAATACAAGGTTGAATTTCTGCCATTTCTTTTGGAAAATGTCGCGCTTAACCGAGATTTAAATCAAGCCGACGGTATTCATCCGAATGCTAAAGGCGCAGTTATTATGACTGAAAATATCTACAAAGTGTTAAAGCCGATGCTGGCAAAATAAAAGTTCAACAAATTGTAAAATTTCAAAGACACGAAACCTTCAAAATTTGTTTCGTGTCTTTTTCATTCGATAAAGCAAATTCTTTTGCAGCAAAATCCTTTTTATCAATCTTAATTTTTGTGCTAATCTGTCTTTAAAAATATATGAATGTAACACATCTCGAATGCGCTAATTGTCATAAGAATTACGAAGCCAATAAACTCCAAAATCTTTGTAAAGAATGCGGCAAACCGCTTCTGGTTCGTTATGATTTGGAAAAAGCCGCCGAAACTTTGACGAAAGATTCGCTTAAATTGCGCGAGCCGAACCTGTGGCGATACAGCGAAGTTTTACCCGTCGAAAACGAAGAAAACATTGTCAGCTTCGGCGAAGGTTTGACACCTTTACTGAAAACCAAAAATTTAGCCGAAAAACTTTCGATTAAATTAAATTTGTTTATTAAAGACGAATCACAAAATCCGACGCAGAGTTTTAAAGCACGCGGAATGACTGCCGCCGTTTCGATGGCAAAAGAACTCGGCGTGAAAAAAGTTGCCGCGCCGTCGGCTGGAAATGCGGCGGGCGCACTTTCGGCTTATGCTTCACGCGCCGAAATGCAGTCGTTTCTTTTTATGCCGTCGGACACGCCGCGGGCAAACATTATCGAATGCGAACAAACCGGCGCAGATGTTACCTTAGTTGATGGTTTAATTACCGACTGCGGAAAAATCGTTGCCGAGCGCAAAGATGCGGAAGGTTGGTTTGATGTTTCGACTTTGAAAGAACCGTATCGCGTCGAAGGCAAAAAGACGATGGGTTACGAACTCGCCGAGCAGTTTGGTTGGAATTTGCCGGACGTAATTCTTTATCCGACCGGCGGCGGAACGGGTTTAATCGGAATGTGGAAAGCCTTTGACGAGATGGAAACGATGGGCTGGATTGATTCTTTTAGACCAAGACTGGTTTCTGTTCAATCAATCGGCTGCGCTCCGATAGTCCGTGCATTTCACGAAGGTGACAGATTTGCCACCGAGTGGTCAAACGCCGAAACTGTCGCTTCAGGCTTGCGCGTTCCAAAGGCGATTGGCGATTTTTTGATTCTCGATGCTCTGCGCCAGTCAAACGGAACGGCGATTGCCGTCAGCGATGAAGAATTAATAAATGCGGTCAAAGAAATCGGCACGAGCGAAGGTTTATTCTGTGCGCCCGAAGGCGCGGCTTGCCTTCCAGCTTTGCGGAAATTGATTGAGCAAAATTTGGTCAAAGAAAATGAGCGCGTCGTGATTTTTAATACGGGCGCGGGCGTAAAGTATTTGGAATGTTTTTAATATGTTTTTTTTGTCGAAAGCGTTTTTATCACATCCTCAATTTCGTTTAAAACCCAATCAATTTCGCTCTCGGAAATAATATACGGCGGCATAAAATACAGAACATTGCCGAGCGGACGAAGCAAAATATCGCGGACGAGAAATTCCTGATAAAGTTTCTGTCCGATGTCGGCGAAATAACCGCTGTTTTCAGAAAGTAGTTCAATTACTAAAATTCCGCCGATTGCGCGTGCTTTGCCGACACAGTTTAATTCCGAAACTTTCGCTGCAAATTGGTTGAATTTTTGATTGATAAACGCGATTTTCTCCAGACAGTTTTCGTGTTTAAACAATTCCAAACTCGCCGCGCCAACCGCGCAGGCAAGCGGATTTGCCGTGTAAGAATGCCCGTGAAAAAAAGTTTTCGTCCGGTCATTGCTTAAAAATGCTTGGTAAATTTCTTCCGTCGCGACAGTTGCGCCGAGCGGTAGATATCCGGCGGTTAAGGCTTTGGAAAGACAGATAATATCGGGCGAGATGTCGGCGTGTTCGCAGGCAAACATTTTTCCGGTTCTGCCGAAACCGGTCAAAACTTCGTCGGCAATCAGCAAAACATCAAAATTATCGCAAAGTTCGCGGATTTTTTTCAAAAATTTCGCTTCCCAGATAATCATTCCGCCCGCGCCCTGCAGCATCGGTTCGATAATGACGGCGGCAATTTCCCGGTGATTTTTTTCGAGAATTTCTTCAATACCTTTTGTTTTTTTCTTTCCGCAATTGTTTGGCAATCGAGCGCGAAGAACTTTGAAAAGCAGATTTTGAAACGGTTTTGTAAAAGCAGATTTATCGCTTGTCGCCATCGCGCCGAAAGTGTCGCCGTGATAAGCGTTCTCAAACGCAACGAATGTTCTACGCTTTCTGCCGCCGCAGTTGAGCCAAAACTGATACGCCATTTTCAGCGCGACTTCGACAGCGGTTGAGCCGTTGTCGGAATAAAAAACCCGCGTCAAACCTTTTGGCAAAATCGCCACGAGTTTTTCGGCTAATTCGACAGCCGGTTTGTGCGTGAATCCGGCAAACATTGTGTGTTCGAGTTCGTTTGCTTGGTTGGCTAACGCTGCATTCAAAAACGGATGTGAATGTCCGTGAATATTTACCCACCACGAAGAAATGCCGTCTAAAATTTTGCGTCCGTCCTCCGTATAAAGCCAAACACCTTCGCCGCGAATTATCGGAATCGGAGGCGGCGCGGTTTTTTCTTGTGTGTATGGATGCCACAAAACTTTTCGGTCGCGTTGGGCTAAATTCATAGGAATTTTTATAGGATAACCACTTACCATTTACGATTCACGAATTTCCAAACGCCTTGTTCCATTCAGTTTCGATATTTTCCAAAATCTTGCAATCACAATAGCCGCCGTTTTCGTTGAGCCAAGAAATGATTTTCGGAAACGGCAAACGATTGTCAATCAGATATTGCATTGTCAATTTCGATGTGTGGTCGCAAAGTTGGTTCTTAAAACGTGAACGAATATAAAAAAATAGTTCTTCAAGTTCATCAGGTTTTATCGGCAAAGCAGCGACATATTTTTCCAACTCTTGATTGTTAAGCTGCGACAAAATTTCAATCTGCCGCTTTTTCAAAATAGGCATATAAATTTTTCCTCGTCCAAGATTTTAGAATTTCATATTCGAGTTTCTCAAATTTTGGCATTTCCGCCAACACTTTTACCTTTCCGAAATGTTCGATTGCTTGGCGGTTTTCTTTATTCGGTTCGCCGTTCATTATAACGCCGAAGATTTCTAAGTTGTTTTTTCGCAATGCTTCGATGGTCAAAAGCGTATGGTTTATCGTGCCAAGCGATGAACGCGCAGCAATGACAACGGGCAAATCCAACGCTTTCATCAAATCAATCATCAATTCGCTTTTATTTAACGGAACAAAAACCCCGCCCGCGCCTTCAACAATCCAAAATTTTTCGTCCGTTTCGATAAATTGCAGAACTTTTTTGACCGTAATTTCAATATTTGCAAGTCTGGCGGAAAGATGCGGCGAAAGCGGTTTTTCGAGCCGAAAACCGGTGTCGAAAATTTCCGCGTCGGAACAATTCGCTAAATTTTTTACAGTTAAAGTGTCGTTGTCTGCTTCAATTCCCGTCTGAATCGGTTTCCAATAACAGACCTTTTCAACTTTGCGCCAAACACACATCAAACTCGCGGAAACAACCGTTTTTCCGACGCTCGTGTCTGTTCCTGTTACAAAAATTCCTTTCATTACTCGTTATATCCTGGAGTTGCCAAATTTTTTTCGATGAGTTTTCTGAGTTCTTCTTCGCTCATAAATTTATTTTTAGATAATTTACAAATTCTCGCATAATTTCTTCGGTCAAACCAACATTCAGCGAAACACGAAGACGCGAAGTATTTTCCGACACAGTCGGCGGACGAATAGCGCGAATATCAAAACCTTTGGCTTGCAAACTTTCCGCGATTTTTACGGCTTTTTTGCTGTCGCCAATTAAAATTGGAACAATTTGCGAATTATCGAGCGGAACTGAAATATCGTTTTCATTCAATAACTCGCGGAAAAATCTTGATAAATTTAATAACTTTTCGCGGCTTTGCTTTTCAGTTTCAACTATTTCGAGCGCAACTTTCAGCGCGTCGGCAACTGCCGGAAGCGGCGCGGTTGAAAAAATAAATGAACGACATTTGTTTATCAGATATTCAATTGCCCAATTTTTCCCCGCAATAAACGCGCCCGCCGCGCCTAACGCCTTTCCCGCCGTGTTGATTGAAAGAAAAACATCATTTTCAATTCCGAAATTTTCAATCAAACCACTTCCCTTTTTGCCGTAAATTCCAACTGCGTGGGCTTCGTCAACGATTAAGTTTATGTGTGTTTGGCGGCAAATTTCCGCATATTTTTTGAGTGGCGCGATGTCGCCGTCCATCGAAAAAAGAGATTCGGTTACGAGAAACTTTTGTCCTGTGCAATCGGTATCTTTAATGAGTTTTGCAAGCCGGTCAACGTCTAAATGTCGGAAAATTATTTTCCGAGCGTTGGACAAACGCATTCCGTCAATTAAACTTGCGTGATTCAGTTCGTCGGAAAAAACTAGGTCGTCAGCTTCAAGAAAAGTTTGCAAAAGTCCAATATTTGCTTGATAACCCGAACTAAAATAAAGCGAACTTTCCGCTGCTTTAAATTCAGCAAACTGTTTTTCGACTTCCGCAAAACAATCTCTTTCGCCGCGCAGAAGGCGCGAACCTGTCGAACCAACGCCTTCGCGCCTGACAGCTTTAATCATCGCGTTTTTGAGGCGTTCATCTTTTGCTAAACACAGATAATCGTTTGAAGACAAATCGATTCCTTTTGGCGAGAGGAGTTTTCGCGTCAAGCCTTTTGCTTCAATTTCTCTAAGTTTTTGCTGTGTTCTGTATTGTAATTCGCTCATCGCGTTCTTTTTCTTCGCGCAGTTTTTGTCTGATGCCTTCGCGTCCATCATATTTGATAAATTGCGGAAGAAGAAATGCCAGCGCAAGCGTTCCGGCAACCGTAAAAATTCCGCCCGAAACAACCGACGTTCGCAAGCCGTATAAACTTGCAACAACTCCGGCTTCGGCATTTCCAAGCATCGGTCCCGTCAGATAGCTGACCATTTCAATTCCGGCAAGCCGCCCGCGAAGATGATTTGGAATCGTCTGATTCCAAACCGTACTGCGAAAAATTCCGCTAATCATATCAAACGCGCCCGCCAAACTCAGGAAAAACAAGGCAAGCCACAGATTGTTCATCAGCCCGAAAATAATTATCGAAACGCCCCACAAACCGGCGGCAACAGCAATGGCGAGTCCGTGCCGGTTGATGCGTTTTGTCCAACCTGAAGTGAGCGTGGCAAAAAGCGAACCGACGGCGGGTGCGGAATAAAAAAGTCCGACTGATGCGCCGCCGTAACTTGCGGCAAGCGCGGGAAAAAGTGCCATCGGCATTCCGAAAAACATTGCGTTAATGTCAATCAGATACGTTCCCAAAAGTTCTTTGCGGCTCAGAGCGTATTTCAAACCTTGTTTGATTGATTGCCAACTCGGTCGCACCGCTTCGAGCGCAGGCGGAACGGCGCTAATCAAAAATACTGCCAAAAGTGAAGCAATAAACGTGAATAAATCAATCGAGTAAGCAACCTGTGCGCCAAGCCGGGCGACAATTAAACCAGCGATGGCGGGCGCGGCAATCAAACCGATGTTATAGCGAATTGAATTGAGCGCGGAAACGGCGGGCATCTGTTCGGGCGGCAAAATGCGCGGGATAAGCGCTTCAAACGAAGGACGTTGGAGGCTGACAAGTCCGGCGTGAAGCCCGACCGCAACGTATAAAACCCAAATTTGCGGATTCGGAAGCAGAGAATTTATCAACAAAATTGTGGTAACAATCGTTTGGGCAATTTCCGTCAAGCGCAGCATTTTTCGTCGGTCAACCGCATCCGCCAACGCGCCGCCAACAAACGCCAACACGAGCATCGGCAAAAACTCCGCCACGCCCAACAACCCAACTGCGAGCGAAGATTTCGTCAGTTGATACATCTGCACCGGCACGACAACAAACGACATCATCGAGCCGAAAAAAGAAATCAGCTGCCCAAAAAACAGCAGGCGATAATCGCGCGAGATTTTGAGCGGCGTAATATCTATCAGCATTTTCTAATGCGTTGTCGTCGAGGAAAGTTTCATTCCCAATTTATCGAGCAAGTTTTTATCGCGGTCGGTTTCAGGATTCGGCGTTGTCAGAAGTTTTTCGCCCATAAAAATTGAGTTTGCGCCCGCGAGAAAACACATCGCTTGTGCTTCGTCAGACAGTTGCAAGCGTCCCGCGCTCAGGCGCACCATTGAACTCGGCATCAAAATTCGCGCCGTCGCAATCATTCGGACAAACTCGAAAACGTCGAGGGATTTTTCGTCTTGCAGCGGCGTTCCTTCAACGCGGACGAGTTGATTTATCGGAACGCTTTCGGGATGCGGATTTTGATTGGATAATTGTTGAAGCAAACCGTAACGGTCAGAAAGAGTTTCGCCCATTCCGATAATTCCGCCCGAACAAACTGTAATTCCAGCTTTGCGGACGTTTGCCAAAGTGTCTAACCTTTGGTCGTAAGTTCTGGTCGAGATAATTTCGCCGTAAAATTCGGGCGATGTGTCGAGATTGTGATTATAAGCCGTTAAACCGGCACGAGCGAGTTTTTCGGCTTGCTCTTGTTTGAGCATTCCGAGCGTGCAGCAGGCTTCGAGTCCGATTGAACGAACGCCTTTGACCATTTCCAAAACGCTGTCAAACTGCTTGCTATCGGGAACATCGCGCCACGCCGCGCCCATACAAAAGCGCGTCGCGCCGGAATCTTTGGCGTTTCGCGCCGCTTCCAATGTCTGTTCAACGCTCAAAAGCGGTTCGCGTTCAACGGCGGTTTTGTAATGCGCCGACTGCGGACAATACGCGCAATCTTCTGGACAACCGCCGGTTTTAATACTCAAAAGCTGGCAGCCTTGAATCTCATCCGCCCGGTGAAATTCGCGGTGCGCGGTTTGCGCTCTGAAAATCAATTCGGGCAAAGGCAAATTGTAAATCGCTTCGATTTCGATAAGCGTCCAATCGTGTTTTAGCTGTGTCATAGGAAAATAAAGATTAGCACGAAATAAAAAATCAATGAATTTCAGCGGCGTTTTATAGTTTTACATAATCCGTGTAAAAGAAAAGATAAGTCGCATAAATGTTGGCGATAAACGAGAAAAGATATAAAAACCATTCGAGAAGCGTAATTTTTTTCGGGCTGTTTTCCAGCAAAATAATAAACACCCACGGCAGTAAAATCATCGCGTAACGATAGCCGAATTGCAAACCGCCGGAGTTTCCGTGTGTCCAGAGCAGAAACGTCTGAATTGCAATCGCCGCCCAAGCCGCGTATTTTAAAATTTTGTCCTTTTTTCCAAACCGCAAAAGCAAAAATAAAAACGGACTGCTCAATAAAATCGAATTGCTGAAACCGTTCGGCACAAGATACGGGAAAACGGATTTTACTTCCCACAATTTGAAAAGCATTTCATAGGCTTGATTCGGAATATAAAAAATCGAAAAAATGCCGTGATTATACCAAGGCTCATTCAAAACTCCCGGAATCCGCGCGTAGCCAAAATCAAACGGCGACGCAAACCGCGCATAGTTGTAAATCAAAGTTGAAACGCCCAACAGAAAAGGTGCCAGACAAAACCAGATTTGATTTTGGATTTTGGATTTTGGATTTTGGATTGATTTTGCTTCGTTATGTTTATTGACCGAATCAAAATTACTGTTTGAAGGTGAAATTTGAAACCCGAAATCGAATTCTTTCCACATTAGATACATAAAAATCGGCGCGGTTAAGAGAATTTCCGTGCGGTTGCCGAAAGCCAGAGCAAAGAAAAATCCGGCAAGCAGAGGCTTACGGTTAAAAACCGTGAAATAAATCGCGCCAAGTTCGCCGAGCATTGCAAAACCGAGCGCAAGCTGCCACGCGCCGCCAAATGCCAAATTAGTCCACATCCAAGTTCCGAATAAAATCGCCGTCGTCAGCAAAATGCGTTTGCTCCAAGCATATTCGTATTGTCCGGCAATCAGCAGTAAAAACAAACAAACGCCGCTTGCCGTCAGCGCGGCAATTAGCGCCGAAGGCATATCCGAAACGATTCCGACAGCTTTCAACGCCGCAAAAGGCAGCATCGTCAACACGCTTCCGAGCGGAAATGCCGAATAATAAAATCCCGCCAAAGGAATCAACTCGTTAAGCCAAGACAGCGGAGTTATCGCCAAGCCGATTCTGCCGTGTAGGATGTTTTCGGCAATGCGAAATGTATAATCGTAATAAATCAGCGGGCGCGGATTGCTGAAATAATAGACGATTTCCGTTCCTGCAACCAGACAGGCAAGCAGGATTTTAATACTTCCAAACGAACTTTTTGCCGGTGTTTCAGTTTCATTTGTCGGTTTATCTGCTTGAATTTTATCCGAAACATTAATTAAAATTTTCGCTTGATTGACGGCTTCTTCCAAATTCGTAATTTGTCCGTCAAGCTGCATTTCATAAACGGCTTTTATGATTTCGCCAAATTGCGCGGACGGTTTCAAACCTAATTCGATAAGATGTCTGCCCATCAAAAATGGTTTCGGAGCTTTATTTTCGACTTCCAGTTCCCGCGCTTTTTCGATAAACCAATCTTGCGCCTCGCTGGTGAACCATTTTTCCGGCGGAATCCATTCGGCGTTACGTCCAAGATTATCTGCCTTTGCCACGCGGTAAAGCAAATCCGGCTCGACTCGTCGCGCCAGCCGTCGAAACGCGCCGTCGCCTAAATTTTCACGCTGCCGATAAAATTCTCCTGGTTTTAAATGGTAACGAACTAATTGTATAACCTGCTCGCGCACGTCGTAACCGTCCAAAGTATAAATGCCCAAAGTGTTCAAAAAAGAAATGGTCGGCGCAACACCGGCTTCGTCGTGCGCGTGCGAACGCCAGCGTCCATCAAAAAATTCCGTCGTCGCCGGTTTGCCAAAATCGTGGCATAATGCGCCGAGCATTACCGCAACCTTCTTCGCGTAAGGTAAATCGTCAATTTGTTCACGAGCGCGGTCAACCACCAGAAGCGAATGAGTTAATAATTTGCCTTCGGGATGCCATTGTTCGTCTTGAGGAACGCCGACGAGTGCTTCGAGTTCGGGGAAAATTTGCTTAACAACGCCCAAATCATAAAGCCATTGCAGACCAATTGACGGTTTTCGCGCCTTTAACAATAATTTTTCAAATTCGCCCCAAATTCGCTCTTTTGGTAAATCCGTAACATCAATTTGTCGACAAATTTCGATTGTTTCCGAAGCAATATCAAATTCAAAACGTGCGGCAAACTGCGCGGCACGAAGCACACGCAAAGAATCTTCCGCGAAAGTTTCAGATGAAACGTGCCGAATCAATTTCCGCTCAATATCTGCGCGTCCGCCGTAAATGTCAACAATTTCGCCGGTCAAAACATCCTTCAAAATCGCGTTTATCGTAAAATCACGCCGCTTTGCCGCTTCTTCAAACGACATATCTTTGTCGCCTTCAACAATAAAACCTTTGTGTCCGCGTGAAACTTTTCTCTCGCGTCTTGGCAAAGAAACGTCCAAATCGTTGCCGATTTTATAAACCGTGAACGCTTCGCCAACGGCATTAACTTTGCCAAATAAATCAAGAATTTCTTTTAATTTGCTTGGCTCAATTCCATAAATTTCTACGTCCCAATCCTTTGGCGCAACGCCCATCAATTCATCGCGCACCGAGCCGCCGACGAGCATTGCGCGTCCGCCGTTTTGTTTGATTAGTTCGGCAAGTTTCGTAATTTTTTCGGGCAATTTCATTGAACAAGTAAAACAAAACAGGAGAAACAAGACTTGATTTATACACAATCTTTATTTAAATATTTCCTAACTCAGCCGCTTTTGCAAATAATCTTTCAATTCGGAAACATTAACTCTTTCCTGTTCCCAAGTATCGCGGTCGCGCACGGTAACGGCATTATCTTCTAAAGATTCGTGGTCAACCGTAACGCAGAACGGCGTTCCGATTTCGTCTTGCCGCGCATACAATTTGCCGATGCCGCCCGTGTCGTCATACACAGTTCGCATTGCGGGCAGAAGTTTTCTTTTTAAATCCTTCGCCATCGCCACGATTTCCGGTTTGTTTTTCGCCAGAGGAAGAACGGCGACTTTTATTGGCGCAAGTTCTGGTTTTAATTTTAAAATAACGCGGGTTTCGCCCTTGTCGTTTGTCTTTTCGCTGTAAGCGTCCATTAAAATTGCCAGCAAAGTTCGGTTCACGCCCACCGCCGGTTCGATAACATACGGATAAAAACGCTGTTTTGTCGCTTCGTCGAAATATGATAAATCTTCGGTTGAATCTGAATTGATGCGTTTGCCTTCCGCGTCTTCCGGTTTTTTCGAGTGCGCTTTCAAATCAAAATCCTTGCGGTTGGCAATTCCCATTAGTTCGTCAAACTGCTTTTCTTCATCTTCGCGTTCGGGGAAAAAGCGATACAAAATATCAACCGTGCGTTCGGCATAATGCGCGAGTTCTTCCTTTGATTGCTCATAAAGTTTGAGGTTTTCGGCGGAAATCCCAAGCGAATGAAACCATTTCTGAAATCCGTCAATAAATTCCTCAAAAATTCGCGGCGCGTCTTCCGGTCGGCAGAAATATTCCATTTCCATTTGTTCAAACTCGCGTGTGCGGAAAATAAAATTGCCGGGCGTAACTTCGTTGCGGAATGCCTTGCCGATTTGCGCGATACCAAACGGCAGTTTTCTTCGGGAAGTATTTAGAACATTGGCGAATTTAATAAAAATTCCCTGCGCTGTTTCCGGTCTGAGATAGGCGAGTGCCGTTTCGTCTTCATCTGATGAAGCCGCGCCGACAGTTGTGCGAAACATCAAGTTAAACGGACGCGGCGCGGTCAAATCAGTCGAACCGCAATTCGGACACGGAAATTCTTTTATCGCAATTAATTCTTCAATCGGCGTTTGCTCAAACGCTTTTTGAGTTTCAACATTATCGGAAATTTTCGGGTGTTCGAGCTTATCGGCGCGAAATCTTGACTGGCACTTTCGGCAATCAACCAGCGGGTCGCTAAATGTCGCTTCGTGTCCCGAATATTTCCAGACCAAACGATTTTGAATTATCG
The DNA here is from genome assembly GCA_013696385.1 of Acidobacteriota bacterium. Taxonomy (GTDB): domain Bacteria; phylum Acidobacteriota; class Blastocatellia; order Pyrinomonadales; family Pyrinomonadaceae. Next base: position 281 of record JACCYR010000185.1, on the reverse strand, counting down.
AAGAATCCAAGCCTTCGATGTCGTCGCGCTCGTGAACTAGCCATCGCCACCACGATTGTTTAATGTTGTTCGCAAGTTCGACTCCGAGCGAGCCGTAATCCCAACTGCTTCCAAGTCCGCCGTAAATGTCGGAGGCGGGAAAAACGAATCCGCGACGTTTAGCTAAACTAACTATTGTTTCGATATTTGGTGCTGACATAATCAAATTGCTAATTGTTAAAAAGAAACATTCTACAATTAACGATTAACAATTAACAATTAACGACTTGCAAAATAAATTT
>JACCYR010000183.1 GCA_013696385.1 Acidobacteriota bacterium | reverse complement strand
AATTTCTTACATGAAATACTTACTTAGTGGTTTTGCGCCTAACATTAGCTAGGTGGTTTAAAATTGCCTGCTTGATTTTGATGGTGGCTTGGGACAGAATTGAACTGCCGACACGCGGATTTTCAGTCCGCTGCTCTACCAACTGAGCTACCAAGCCATTTGCTCTTGTAATTAAACATTTGAGCAAGAAAATTAGTGTAAATAAGCCGTTTGCTGATGTCAAATCCGCAAAAGGGAAAGCCGCAAACCACCCTAAATTAAATTAAGCGATTGACAATCTGGTTGATAAGCATATAATAGACAACTTAGTAGCTGTTATGCCCATGTCAGCTATGTCTCCCTTCCGATTTGATACCTGCCCGTGCCGGTTTGAAAGCCGTCGCTGTCCCCCAGGGACGCAACATTCAAGCCGGCACAGCTATTTTAAATACTAAAAAATACTAAATATGAGGTCTATTTATATGATAAAAAAATTTTTGTTCGTTTTAATCAGCCTTTTGTTGGCGATAAATATGGCTTGTTCGGCAGTTGAAACACCAAATACAAATACAAATGTCAATGCCGTAACAAATTTGAATAATGCAAATCTACCGCCCGAATTTTCGGCAAGTCCGCTTCCGATGTCAGCAAATTCTACGCCCGGTATTCCCGACCCGAATTCGGTTAATATAAACCGGATGCCAAAAGGCGCGACACCAACACCGGGAATTCCCGACCCGAAAAATATCGGCAAACCCTTGCCGCGAGGCGCAACGCCAACGCCGGGAATTCCTGACGAAAAAACCCTGAAAGAACAAATGAAAAATTCGACAAGCAATTCAAGAATGGAGCAAAAACCGCCGCAAACCGACTCAAATCCGACAAGAAGTCCAAGTAAAAGACCGCGATAGTTTTGCAAATTGAAAGTTGAAGTGAGAATTTTAATAAAAAGCAGTTGACAAAAAACTAAACTCTTTTGTCAACTGCTTTTGCTTTGTGTTATTCAGTTTCTTCCGCCGGTGCGGTTTTTTCTTCTTTAATCAAACCCAACGCAACTTTTGTATCGTGTTCAATCCGCTCAAATATCTCTCTGTTTTCCTTGAACATATTTTTGACATTCTCGCGTCCTTGTCCCAAGCGTTCGTCGCCGTAAGAAAACCACGCGCCGCTTTTGTCAACAATTTCGTGAGTAACCGCCAAATCAAGCAAATCGCCTTCGCGTGAAATGCCTTCGCCATACATAATGTCGAATTCGCATTCGTGAAACGGCGGCGCAACTTTATTTTTGACGACTTTTACGCGCGTCCGATTGCCGACCATTTTGTCGCCTTCCTTAATTGCACCGATGCGGCGAATATCAATTCTGACACTCGCGTAAAATTTCAGAGCCTTTCCGCCGGTCGTCGTTTCCGGCGAACCGAACATTACACCAATTTTATCACGCAATTGATTGATAAAAATAAAACAAGTGTTTGAACTCGAAACAATTCCGGTCAGCTTTCTTAATGCCTGCGACATCAAACGCGCCTGCAATCCCATATGCGAATCGCCCATTTCGCCGTCAATTTCTGCACGCGGAACAAGTGCGGCAACCGAATCAATCACGATGACATCAACACTTGCCGAACGAACGAGCGTTTCGGCAATTTCCAGTGCCTGCTCGCCCGAATCGGGTTGCGAAATAAGCATCTGGTCAATATCCACGCCGAGTTTTTCGGCATAATCCGGGTCAAGCGCGTGTTCAGCATCAATATATGCCGCAATTCCACCCAGTTGTTGCGCCGAAGCGACAACTTGCAGCGCAAGCGTCGTTTTGCCCGAACTCTCCGGTCCATAAACTTCGATAACCCTGCCGCGCGGAAAACCGCCGACACCGATTGCTGCGTCGAGACTCAAACAATTTGTCGAAATCGAGTTAATTTCTTCGTGCGGACGCTCGCCCAAACGCATTATTGAACCCTTGCCGAATTTTTTTTCAATATTTGCCAAAGCTGATTCAATCGCTTTGCCTTTTGTTTCCGTAGTCATTTTTGTTGCTTCTCCAGCCATTTTTACACTCCTTAATTGTGTGAATTTCAAACTTAGAAAAGTTTAGCACAAAGAGGCGCGTTTGTGAAATGATGTTTCATAGATGAAACGCAAATTTCCTTTGAAATAAGATAAAATGTTTATTCAAGTTAGTAGAAATTTTAGATTTATGCAAGTTTTTTTAGCAAAAGAAGTAAAACCCTTGCTTTTTACAGAGTTAAACTCAACTTTTTAAAACTGAATGAACTATTTTTGAGTAGGCAAGCAGATCAAAGAAAATTGCTTTTGGGGAACTTTATTTTCGGCTGACAAACAAACTATCTTTTACCCAAAAACGCCACGGTTTTTCGGCAAATTCTTCGGCATAATCAATGCCGATGCGTCTGCCGCTCGCAATTTCTTCGACAGAAAATGTTTTTTCATTTTCCAGCCAGACGCGATTTCCGAGCAAATCTTCATTGTTGAAGGTTTTGTCAATTCCGAGCGCGATACAGAGTTTTCCAGGTCCTGAAGTCAAGTTTTTGTCGGGCATTTCGCCGCGCCGCTGCCGCATAATTTCGATATTTTCCAACGGTTCGACAGCGCGGATTAAAACCGCGTGCGGAACGTCCATTTTGCCGATAACAACATTAAACTGAAAATACATTCCGTAGATGAAAAAAATATAAATCGTTCCACCGACGGCAAACATTGTTTCGGTTCGTTTTGTGCGGCGGCTTTGATAAGAATGAGCGACTTTGTCAATAGCACCGAGATAGGCTTCGGTTTCGACAATCATTCCCGAAACCCTTTCGCCGCTTTTGGTTGGAATAACAAGAGTTTTGCCGAGTAAATCTTGCGCGATTTGCAAAGTGTCCTCGCGTGTGTAAAATTCGCGCGGCAGTTTATTCATAATGGAAAATTGAAAAACGAAAACGGAAAAACAGACAAATTGTCCATTTTCCACTTTTCATTATCCACTAAAATCGGGCGGATAATAAATCAGTTCGACAATTTGCCCGCCTCCGCCTTTTGTATAAAAAGAAGATGTTCCGTCGCGGTGAGGTTTTATCGGGCGATTTTCTTTTTCGGCAGCCGATTGCAGTTCTTCTAAAGTTTTCACCTTCAAACCGATATGCGCCGGATGTTTTGAATTCGGTGGCAAAAGCGCGATACCGAAACCGTTTGCGTCGCGCATCATTGCCCAATCTTCATAAACCGTTTCGACCGTAAAACCCAAACGCTCGTATTCTTTAACGTCTTTCTGCAAATCGTCCGTTTTGATTGCTAAATGGTCAACTGTTGCCGCAAAACGC
>JACCYR010000181.1 GCA_013696385.1 Acidobacteriota bacterium | reverse complement strand
GGGGCGAGATGATTTGAACATCCGACCTCACGGTCCCGAACCGTGCGCTCTACCAGGCTGAGCCACGCCCCGTCAAACTCGACTTACAGATTCTATGTTACTGCGTCGGTTAAGTCAAACCAAGCTGGAAGCGCGGACAACTTTATCAGTATTAAGCACGTCAACAATTATGATTTTTTCGGAGTTTGCCGGCAAATCTATGATTGCTTAGTCTTGGCTCAAACCTTACGTTCTTATAGTAACTACCGAAACGATTGCGAAAATTTTAACTTAAAATGATGGCAAAATTTCGGCGGGTGCGTTTTGAGAAAGTCTTGGGCTTAATAAAATTCTTTTGGAAAATAAAAGTAAATTGCGTAAACGAACTGAAAAAATGCTGTAGTAAAACATTGAAATTTTGCCTTTGAATAGAAAAAAGGGTATATTTTAACTAGATTAGGGAATAAATTCTGCATACTGAGAATTTTACGTGAGAATTTGCGGTAAATATGTTATAAAGCAAATTTGCCTCTCTTTAATATCAGGCGAAACTTAATTTAAAAGATTTTATTATATTATTATAGAAGTATTACAGAAGTATGGAAAAAGACGAAAGATTGCTGCCTCTACCGGAAACAAAAGATCTGCAGCCAACAAATCAAGACTATTCAACTAATTACACGCCTTTCTATGATGACGACACATTTGACGAAAGACGCTCAATCCGCGAGTATTTCAATGTTGTCTATAAACGCCTGCCGATAATTCTGGCATTGACGATTGTTACAACCGCCGTGGTTGCGTTTTATATGTATAAGCAGCCTTTGATCTATCAAGCCCGTACGGAAATGATAATCGAACCGCGCAAACCCAAACAACAAACAAAAGATGCCATCAACATTAATTTCGGCAACGATTTTAATTATAACAACACACAGTTGCAGCTTCTTCAAAACCCCGATTTGATGGGCGATGTAGTTGTCCGGTTAGGACTTCATCGCCAGCCAAATCTTTTCGACGGGCAGAACAAAGGATTTTTTTCAACGCTTAATTTAATGTTTTTCGGTGGAAAGGCTGATTCGGAGAAAACTTCTTCCCTGCCTGTCTTGACTGAAACTTCAACCGATTCAAACCAATCAGACCAAGTCATTTTAACGCCTGAGGAAAAAGACCGCGCTGAAAGATATGCCGATATTTTTCTCGTCGGATTGGGAGTCGAACAGGTTAAAGACACAAATTTAGTTAATATTAGCGTCAAAAGCCAGAAGCCGGAACTTGCCGCGGCGGTTTCTAATAAAGTCGCCGACATTTTTATCGAACAAGATATTAAACGTGAGACCGAAGGCGCGAAAAAAAGTTTGGAAGAATTGTCAAAATCAATCGACGACTTAAAAAACACTATTGCCAATCAAGAACAGGAACGAATTAATTATCTTAGAAATACCGGAATGCCGTTAGCAAAAGGACAAGATTTTTTGGCAGATCGGCTGCAGACAATCAGCGGTCAATTGCTGACCGCAGAAGATGACCGCCGGAAATTACAGGGTTTATATGAAGCCGCCATTCGAGCAAGTCAGCAAGGCGACATTCTGGCGGTTGTCGGCGACAATAGAGCGATTCAGGATGCACGCAGTCAAAATTTACAGCGTAAATCCGCTTTAGAACAACGAGTTGAGTTTATTGATAAGCAAATTCAGGAAGCAGAAACTCAAAGACAGGAACTTTTGGTAAAATATACGTCTGAATATCCGGGAGTTAAAATAATTGATGTCAAAATTGAATCGCTGAAAGATAGTCGGAATAGAATTCAAAAGGAAGTTTCGGAAAAGATTACATCGGAGGGCGCAAAACTCACTAAAAGTGCCGAAAGAGAAGTTCTCGCCAGTCTGCAAGCGCAGCTTCAAGCCGCACAACGCCGCGAAGGACAACTTCGTGCGGCTTATGGTAGCGAAATTAGTTCCGCCAATTTGCAGGGACAAGCCGAAATCCGCTTGACCACTTTATCAAGAGAAATTGATACCAACCGCACTTTGCTTGATGCTTACATTCAGAGTCAGAAACAACAGGAATTGGCGATAACTAGCAGTAAGCCCGATAATCTTAAAATTTCCAATTATGCTCAAACACCGCTCGCACCAATCGGACCAAACAGAAATCGAAATATCTTTGTTGCATTTTTAATCTCGTTGGCGGCAGGAATCGGTTTGGCGTTTTTGCTTGATTATCTTGACGATTCGATTAAAACTTCTGATGATGTTGGCAGATATCTCGGCTTGCCGACCTTGGCATTGATTCCGCATCAGAGCTTGGTTGACAAACGAAAACTTAATCTTTTGCCCGGCAAAAATGGGAATGGCAACAGCAATTCGCTGGCTTTAATTGCGCTTGAAGATAACCGCTCGGCGATGGCGGAAGCCTATCGCCATTTGCGGACATCGCTGCTGTTTTCGTCCGCCGGAAAACCGCCGCAAACGATTCTGGTAACTTCTTCGCAGCCTGCCGAAGGTAAAACGACAACTGCTATTAATTCGGCAATTACGCTGGCTCAGTCCGGCGCGGATGTGGTGATTATTGACTGTGATTTACGTCGTCCGCGTTTGCACAGTCATTTTGGGCTCGACAA
>JACCYR010000166.1 GCA_013696385.1 Acidobacteriota bacterium | reverse complement strand
TGCGGTCGGCGGTTGTGCCGTGATTGTAAACTACCAAACCTTTCGGCGCGTCGCTTTTCGGCAGCGCGATTAAACCGCTTAAAATTACAGAATCGCCTTTTTCATTTTGCGAGCGATAATTGACTTTGTATAAATCAACCGCTTTTGAAGCGGCAGGAAGTGCCGATGCGCCGAAAACCGCTTTCATTCGCGTGTTTATTTGTTCCACTGACAGCGTTGCATTAAGTTTGGAACTGACAAAATTCTTGGCATTATTGCTTTGCGCCGAAATGGAAACGGCGAAAATCGTTACAGTTAAAAGAAAAATCGCCGAAAGACGAGCAAACATACGATTTGAATACATAAATCTCCTTTATCTCTTTTTAATAATTTACCGTCAGGTGTTTTACCCGCTTATCATTTAAAAACTAGACATTTGCCGCCGAATCGTTAGCGTTAGTTTTATTGATAAGCCATTTTTTGAAATCTTCAGGAAAACGCTTGACCGCGCCTTGAATCGCCCACGCCGCCGCGTCGCCCAAAGCGCAAAACGATTTTCCTTCGATGTTGTCGCACAAATCCAAAATAAGTTGTGCATCTTCCGGTCTGCCACCGCCGCTCGCTATGCGCGTGAAAATCTTTGTCAGCCAATCAGTTCCTTCGCGGCACGGCGTACACCAGCCGCACGATTCGTGTTTGTAAAATTCGGTCAGATTTTTGGTCGAGTCAACCATATCAATCGTTTCGTCCATGACGATAAAACCGCCCGAACCCACCAAAGAACCGGCTTCAACCAAGCCTTCATAATCCATTCGCACGTTTTTACCAATAATTTGGTCGGCACGCATTGCATAAACCGATGAACCGCCGGGAATGCAGGCTTTTAACTGATGACCGTTGCGAATTCCGCCGCAATCCTCAAGGATGAACTTTTCCATATCCAGATAACCCATCGGAAGTTCATAAACGCCGGGTTTTTTGACGTGACCGGAAACCGACCAAAGTTTTGTTCCGCCTGATTTTTCCGTGCCGAGATTTCGCCAATTTTCTCCGCCCATCTCGATAATTTGCGGAACTGCCGTCAAAGTTTCGACGTTGTTAACAACCGTCGGGCAGGCATAAACGCCTTCGACTGCCGGAAACGGCGGCTTCATTCGCGGATGTCCGCGAAAGCCTTCCAGAGAACTCAAAAGCGCGGTTTCTTCGCCGCAGATATATGCGCCCGCGCCAGTGTGCGTGTAAATTTCGTGCGAAAAATCCGAGCCTAAAATGTTTTTGCCCAAAAGATTTGCCTGCCGCGCTTCGTCCAGAGCGACTTCCATTATGTCAATCAGATATTTGTATTCGCCGCGATAATAGATGTAACCTGTTTGCGAGCCGAGCGCGAAAGCCGCAATCAACATTCCTTCAATCAACGCATGCGGGTCGAGTTCAAGCAAATAGCGGTCTTTAAATGTGCCGGGTTCACTTTCATCGGCGTTGCAGACAATATATTTTGGCTTCGGCGAATCTCGCGGCACAAAACCCCATTTCATTCCCGTCGGAAAACCCGCGCCGCCGCGCCCGCGCAAAGCCGACGTTTTGACTTCGTTTATAATATCGTCCGACGACATATCCATCGCCTTTTTGAGCGACGCATAACCGCCGTTGTCTTGATAAACCTTGAGCGTGTGCGAGTTTTCCAGATGCACACGCTTGAGTTGTAACGGTTCGCAACCGATTGCTTTGATTTCCATAAATTACCAACGCTTGCCGCTATCGTAATCTTCTTTACGAATTATATTACGGCGAAGCAAAATGCTTCATAGCGGTTGACATTTTCCTTCAACAAAATCTTTTTCGGCTTCTTCTATCAAACTTTGAAGTCTACCGTTTTGCAAATCGCGCTCAATTTTTTTATCCCAAATTCCCGCTTCAAATTCTATAAACCATTTGGAAAGTTTGGAAACTTCGTTCGGTGGAAGTTTTTCGATAGCCGATTCGATTTCGGCAACATTCATACTCATAAAATTACTCCAGCGAATTTAACAATTTATCAACCTTCTCAATCGTCAAATCTTCGTGATAATCAAACCCGATTTGCAGCATCGGCGCAGTTCCGCAGCTTCCCAAACATTCAACACGCGACACGGTAAATTTTCCGTCGGCGGTTGTTTCGCCCGGCTCAATGCCCAAACGATTGCAGATATGTCCGGTAATTTCCGGCTCGCCCATAATGCGGCACGACAGCGTTTTGCAAATCTGTATGTGATATTTGCCGACTGCGTGCATATTGAGCATCGAATAAAACGTCGCCGTTTCCCATACGTCCGTAACTTCAATGTCAAGTTTCTTTGCCAAAAAATTTACGCCCGCATTATCAATATATCCGCGTTCACGCTGAACAACTAAAAGAAGCAGCGGAATCAGCGCGGAACGCTTTCTATCGGGCGGATACTTTGCGATATGCGAGTCAATTTCCGCCAGAACTTCGGGCGAAAATACTGCTGCTTCGTCGGTAACTTCAACTTGATTTGTATAATGTGTCGGAACTGCCAATGCCATATTCTATGCCGCTAATTTTTCTTCTAATCTCTCAACTCTCAAAGTTAAATTATCAATTTTATCTTCCGCTTCGATGTATTGAACGCTCAAACGCGAAACTTTTTTATCGGTTTTTTCAAGCTGTTTTTGTAATTGAAAAATCTCTGCGCGAATCGCTCTGACATCGGATTCGAGATTCGACAGACTTTCTTCAAAAGAAGCGAAACGGCTTTCTAGGCTAATCAATCTTTCGTCAATAGAGATGACTTTCAAACCGATTTCAGAAATTTGAGCAGAAAGCGTATCAAACTTCTGGTCAAGATTGTCAAATCTTCTATCGTGTGCGTCAACTTTTTGTTC
>JACCYR010000163.1 GCA_013696385.1 Acidobacteriota bacterium | reverse complement strand
GCAAAAAACTTTTCCATACTTTTCCTCTCTGAAAGTCTAAAGTCTGAAGTCAACTCGACTACTCATTTTCGACTTTGGACTCTAGATTTTTGACTATTTCAATAACCACTCCACCGGCATTTTCAATCTTTTCTTTAGCGGATTTAGTAAAACGATGCGCGGAAATTTTCAAAACTTTCGATATTTCACCGTTGCCCAAAATCACAAGGTCGTGTTTGGCTTTCTTAATCAAACCGCGCTCGTGCAGAACTTCCGGCGTGATTTCGTCATTTGCGCCAAAGTTTTCTTCCAATTTAGCAAGACTGATTTCAACCCACTTTTTCTTAAAGATATTTGTAAAACCGCGTTTCGGCAAGCGGCGTTGAAGCGGCATCTGTCCGCCTTCAAAACCAATTTTCTTGCTGTAACCGGAACGTGATTTCTGTCCTTTGTGTCCGCGTCCGGCAGTTTTGCCAAGTCCCGAACCCGGTCCGCGCCCGACTCTTTTCTTTTTGTGCGTCGAACCGGGAGTCGGGCTTAAATTATTTAATGCTAATGCCATATTTCCTCTTTAATGATAAATGAAGTGTTTTTTAATTCAAATCTTCTTTACCATTTACCATTATCTAATTTTATTCAACAATCCTCAAAAGATGCGGAACTTTTTCGACAATTCCGCGCATTGATGGATTATTCGGGCGCTCCACGATTTGATTGAGTTTGGTAATGCCCAGACTTTTGACAATCGTTTTCTGCTTTTTGGAATAACCAATCATACTTTTATAATACTGAATCTTGATTGTTCCGCCGTTTTCTTGTTTTTCTTCTTTCTTTGCCATCGCTTTAATCTTTAATAAAGTTGACTGAGTTGACTGAGTTTTTAACTCAGCAAACTCGGCAAACTCAGTCAACTCGGTCAACTATAAAAGTTCGTCCACCTGTTTCCCTCGAAGACGCGCTACATCAATTGGGTCTTTCATCCGCATCAGTCCGTTAAAGGTTGCGCGGATAACGTTATGCGGATTGGTTGAGCCGAGAATTTTCGTTCTGACATTATGCACGCCGAGCGTTTGCAAAACTGCACGAACCGCGCCGCCGGCAATAACTCCCGTTCCTTCTTTTGCTGGTTTGAGCATAACTCGTCCCGCGCCGTATTCGCCAATCATTTGGTGCGGCAGCGTTCCGTCAATCAACGGCACGCGAATCAGATTATTTTTCGCCGCTTCGATGGCTTTCTTTATTGCATTCGGAACTTCTTTAGCTTTGCCTGTGCCGAAACCGACATGACCGGCTTCATCACCAATCACAACCAGCGCGGCGAACGACATATTTTTACCACCTTTGACGACCTTTGTAACCCGATTGATAGAAATTAACTGGTCTTTCAAATTCAAACTGTTTGGGGAAATCCGTTGTTTATTCGTTTTCATTATTTTCTTTTTTTACTTCTTCAGTTTGCACTTCCGGCGCGTCGCCGGTTTTTTGAGCGCGTTTTCCGCGCGAACCTTTGGCGGTCGGTTCCGGAGAGCCGCCAACCAAATTGCTGATTGTGCCAGCCACCGCTCCGACAACAGTTCCAACTGTTGATGCAACTGTATTGAGCATATCTTCAGTAACTGAAGATTCTTCAGAAGCACTTTCGCCGACACCTTCGTTTTTATTCAAACCGGCTTCGCGGGTTGCATCAAGCAGTGCCTTGACTCGTCCGTGATAAACATATCCGCCGCGGTCAAAGACGACTTGCGACACGCCCGCCGCTTGTGCGCGTTCAGCGATTGTTTTTCCGATTGTCTGCGCCGCTTCGACGTTGCCGCCTGATTTAACACCCAAATCTTTTTCGGTTGTCGAAGCCGATGCCAAAGTTTTTCCTTGTTCATCGTCAATAACCTGCGCGTAAATGTGATTCAGACTGCGAAACACCGCCAGACGCGGACGCTGCGTTGTTCCCTGAACTTTTTTGCGGATGCGGCTTTTCACTCCGCGCCGTATATCTGCTCTACTCTTTTTCATAATTCCAAATTCCAGATTCCAAATTCCAAATTCCGGATTAGAATATTTTTCAATCTGGAATTTAGAATCTGGAATTATTTCCCTGTTTTGCCCGGTTTCAATCTATAAACCTTATCGGAATAGCGAACACCCTTGCCTTTGTAAGCGTCAGGCTTACGCAGACGATTTAGTTCCGCTGCCACTTGTCCGAGCAATTGTTTGTCAATACCACTTAAAGTCAGCGTTAACTGATATTGATTAATACTCGTTTTTGCCGGTTTTCTTTCGGCTTTGGCATCAATTCCTTCCGGCAAAGCATATTCAACCGGATGCGAATAACCGAGTGCAAAGACGATCTTTTTGCCCTGCACTTCCGCTTTGTAGCCAACACCGACGAGATCCAAATCTTTAGTAAAACCTTCAGTTACGCCAACGACGGCATTATTTGCCAAAGCTCTCGCCAATCCGTGCAAAGCGGCTAAATCATCATTGGCGCGTTCCGCCACCAATGTGCCGTCTTCCATTTTGAATTCAACGCCGGACGGAACAGGCGTTTTCAAAATTCCTTTCGGACCTTTTACTTCCAATTCTGCTTTATTAATCGTTACGTTGACACCCGACGGTATCGTAATCGGTTTTTTTCCTACACGAGACATAATTTCCTCTAATTCCAAATTCCAGATTCCAAATTCCAAATTTAATTTGGAATCTGGAATTTGGAATCTAATAAATTTCTGCTAAAATCTCACCGCCGACATTTTCTTGGCGGGCTTTTTTGCCGCTCATCAAACCTCTGGAAGTGGATACGATATTAACGCCGTAACCGCCGAGAACTCTCGGTATTCCGTTTGCGCCGACATAAACCCGTCTGCCCGGACGAGAAACTCTCGACAAATACGTGATAGAAGACGTGCCTTTGGCATCGTAGCGCAGGAAAATGCGAATCACATATTTCACGCCTTCGCCTTTGGTTGCAAAGTTATTGATATAACCTTCTTCTTTTAAGATTCGCGCCACTTCCAGTTTCAATTTTGAACCGG
>JACCYR010000145.1 GCA_013696385.1 Acidobacteriota bacterium | reverse complement strand
ATTTTTGGGAAGTTAATAATGAATCGGGCGGCGATGAATTAAAACCTTTTATGCGACAAGTCGACGCGAAATCGCCGCTGCGCCCGACAATCGAAGCACTGATTGCCGGACCAAATGCCGAAGAAGAGAAAAAAGGTTTTTCCGGCGTGGCTTATGGCAGTTTGAAACTTGCTTCGGTCAAATTGAAAAAAGGCGCGGTGCGAATTGATTTTACTAGAGAGATTCGCGCTGATTACAATCCAGGCGATTTGCAAACGCTGCGTTTTGAATCCGCCGTCATAAAAACGGCAAAACAATTTTCAAGCGTAAAAAAAGTGATTGTCTGCGTCAATGGCTTTAACGAATTCGGAATCGGCATGGTTAGAGATGACCGTGTGCCGTGTCCGAAAGAGAAGAAATGAAAGTGAGAAATTTTATGAAACAAATGTCAAAGTATTCCGCAAAATCAATTGCAAACCTATCTTTTTGTTTGCTGATAATTTTTTCTATAAACCTTGGCTGTATAAACTTCAGAAAACCTTGGCGCGATTATTCCGACAAGCCTTTTAATTCTGAGGAATGGCTCGCGGGCGATGAGATAGAACGCGGCAGAATGTATGGTGATTTATTCATCAGCCGAAAGCTCGACGGTAAATCCAGAGAAGATGTCATAAAACTGCTCGGCGAGCCTAACAAAAAATTAACAGTCGAAGGCAGGGAGGTTTGGCTTTATCGGATAGAAAACAGATTCGGAAACGATTTAAGAAATTTTCCCGTTTCATTTGAAGGTAAAAAGGGCGCGTTTGCGGGCGGCGTGCGCGGTGGAACAATTTCTATGATTGTTGACGATGATTGGGTAAATAAATAAAGACAAAGGCATTGAGGACATTACAATATGAAAAACTTTATAAAGAAATTTGCTTTCTGTATTTTGCTGCTGCCGGTTTTGTCTATTTTCGTTGTAGCGCAATACGAAAACGCCGGAAAATTAAAGGCTTGGACAACCGTAAAAGTTCAGCGCAAACACGAAAACGAACCCGCATCAGAAAGTCTTTGCAAAATTCGCGTCGCCAAACAGAAAGGGTTTGACCGAGTTGTTTTTGAGTTTGACGCGGGCAAACTCGATTACATAATTCAATATCTACCGTCAAACATTTATTCAAGCGATGCGGGCGACGAAAAGATAAAAATCGCCGGAAACGTTTTTATGCTAGTCAGCCTTTACGGAATGCCGCAGATGGAAGATTCGCCTTGCAGACTACAAAGTTATCCGAAAGGAAAATTAAAACTTCCTGCTGTTGAGCAAATTGACGACGAAGGTTATTTTGAAGGCATTCAGGATTTTCTGATTGGCGTGAAATCGAAAAAGCCTTTTCGCGTTCAGAAATTAACCAATCCGTCGCGCCTGTTGATTGATTTCAAACACTGAAAATTTTATGGAAGCAAATCAAATTCAACTTGAAAGCTATTATTGCCGCAAATGTCATAGCGAAATCGAAACTAATAATCCGATTTGCCCGCAGTGCGGCAGAAAAATGCAAACCCAATCGCAAATTAAAGGTTTGGGAAAAGTGCTTGTCATTCTCGGCATTGTGATTTCACTAGGCTCAGGATTATTTGTTTTAGGCGCACTTGCAATTCTCTTATTCGCCAAAAATTCCGACAAAGATATTGCAATGGCTTTTACGGCTCTTAGCTTATTTGGAGCTGCTCTCGCCGCGGGAATTACCGCAACTATCGGCGGCGCGTGGCAGGCAAAGCACGGGAGGACGAGCAAGAAACTTGTTTGGATTTTTTTCGGTTTGGTTTTTCTAATCTTTATTCTCGGCAGAGTGTTTTCCTTTTTAAAGAATTAAGAAAATCAAATCCGTCGGAGAGTTGAAAATGAATCAATTTAATCAAGCACCGCAAAACTACAACGCACAAGGAAACTCTAAAACTCCATATTACGTCTTTGGATGTTTGGGATTAGCTTTTGGGGCAGTATTGCTGTCGGGAATCGGAATTCTAGGATATTGGTGGTGGGCAAACAAAACTTCCTACAATCCCGAATACTACGGCAAAATCGTTCCGCCAAAATCTCAAACTATGCGATTTATCACGGATGAAGCAAAATCGCTCGACCCGCACATCAGACCCGACCCCGTAATCGTCCATGTCTTATTCGACGGTTTGGCGGAATACAACCAAACTTACGATTTAACGCCTTCTTTAGCAACTAAATGGGAGAGAAACGCCGATGCCACCGTCTGGACTTTCCACTTGCGGAAAGACGCGAAATGGACAGACGGCAAACCGATAACGGCAAATGATTTTGTCTATTCGTGGCGACGCGCCTTAAATCCCGATGTGAAGTATTCCTACGCGGATTTGCTTTACTACATCAAAAATGCCGCGCTTTATAACACAAAAAAAGCGGCGGCGGAAGATGTCGGCGTTCAGGCGATTGGCGATTACATTTTGCAGGTAACGATGGAAAATCCGACACCGTTTTTCAACAAAATTATTGCATTGACCGCTTTTCGTCCCGTTCCGCAAACGGCAATCGAGAAATTCGGCGAGAATTGGACAAATCTCGAAAACATCGTAACTTCAGGCGCGTTCAAATTAACCGAATGGTCATTAAAGGATAAAATCGTCGTCGAGCGCAATCCACAATTTTGGGACAATACGAACACAAAACTGGAAAAAATCATTTTCATCTCATACCAAAAAACTCCTTCCGGAAGTGAGATACCGATAAATCCGCTCGAGCTTTACGAAAAAGGTGAGATAGACGCCGCATTTACCGCGTCCTCGCCAAGCGAATCGCTCAAGGACAAAAAAGATTATCTTCGCGGAAAGACCAACGGAATTGAATACATCAGCGTGAACACAACCATCGCGCCCTTCAACGATGTTCGCGTCCGACGCGCTTTGAGTTTGGCGATTGACCGCGAAAAGCTGAAGGAAAGAAATCTTTCAAACTTTCCGACTACTTCGTTCACGCCGGAAATCAAAGGTTACGAAAACGCTAAAGGTGTAAGCTACAACCCGAATGAAGCCCGAAAGTTATTGGCGGAAGCCGGTTTTCAAACGGGAACAATTTTCCCGAAATCGAATACATCTACAACACATCCGAAAGAAACCGCGACCTTGCCCAATTTGTTCAGGAACAATGGCAAAAGGAACTCGGCGTTAAGGTTAAATTGGTTAATTTGGAATGGAAAGAATTCTTAAAAAAACAACCCGCGCTTGATTTTAAAGGCGTTGCGCGCAACGGCTGGCTTGGAGATTCCATTGAGCCGTATGGTTTTCTTAGTTTATTGTCGAAGAAAAATGATTCGGGGTGGAACGATAAAAAATATGCCGAAATGGTTGAAAAATCGAATCTCGAAACCGACGAAGCAAAACGCTACAAGTTGCTGAGCGAGGCTGAAACTTACTTGCTCGAACAACAGCCCGTAATTCCTTTGTTTATTTCGGCAACCGCAATGTTGTGCAA
>JACCYR010000144.1 GCA_013696385.1 Acidobacteriota bacterium | reverse complement strand
TAGAGCAATTCAAAGACCGCTTGATTTTTGTAACGGACGCGATTTTGGCTCTGCAAAAATTGGCGCGCGGCGTTTATCTCGAATGGAATAAACCGGTTGTGGCGATAACCGGAAGCGCGGGAAAAACGACGGCGAAAGAATTGACGGCGCACATTTTGCAAAGTTCCGGCAGAGAAGTTTTGCGAAATATCAAAAATTATAATAACGGACTCGGTTTGCCAATTACGGTTTTGAATTTGGCAAAGGATAATTCTTATGATGTGGCGGTTTTGGAAATGGGAATGTCCACATCAAACAACGAAATTGCGCGTTTGTGCAGAATTACGCCGCCGGATTTTGCCGTTGCGCTGAATGTTTTGCCGGTTCACGTCGAATATCTCGGCTCGATTGAAAATGTGGCGAGAGCCAAAGCCGAACTGATTGAAGGAATGAAACCCGAAGGCATTGCGATTTTAAATGCTGATGACTTTCGCGTTTTGGCGATGCGCAAGCTGCACAAAGGCAATACAATTACTTATGGGATTGAGCGGAAAGCCGATGTTTCAGCCAGCGATATTGAAATGGCGCGATTCGGCGAAACGCGATTTACACTTTGCACGCCAAAAGGAAAAGCCGAAGTTTCAATGCAGCTTTCGGGACGGCATAATGTTTTGAATGCGCTGGCGGCTGCCGCCGTCGGATTTTGTTTCGCAATGTCGGCACCGGAAATCGCCGACGCGCTCCGCTTAATTGCGCCGCCGCCGCAGCGCGGAGAGGTTTTGCATTTTGCCGAAAATTTTACGATCATCAATGATTCGTATAATTCAAATCCAGCCGCGCTTTTGCAAATGGTGAAAACCTTGGTTGATGGCAGACAAGACGCGAAAAGATTGATTGTCGTCGCGGGCGAAATGCTTGAACTCGGCGAAAATGAAAGGGAAATTCACCAAACAACCGGCAAACAATTAGCAGCCAGCGGAATAGATTTTTTAATTGGCGTGCGCGGTCTGGCGCGAGATATGACCGAAAGCGCAAAAAATGCAGGTTTGCGCGAAACAAGATTTTGTTCAAATTCGACGGAAGCAGGCGAATTTTTAGCAAACGAAATCAAATCCGGTGATTTGGTTTTGGTCAAAGGTTCGCGCGGTGTGCGGACGGAAAATGTGATTGAAAAGTTATTGGAAAAATTTGAGTTGGAAATAGGAAATAAGAAAAGAAATTGACAGGGATAGACAGGATAATAGGATAAAAAGCGGGAACAAATCCAAAATCCAAAATCCAAAATCCAAAATCTAACCGATGCTTTATTACTTTTTATATCAATGGATTTTCAAAGAATACGGCGCGGGAAGCGAATCGTATTTTTTCAAAGGCTTGAATGTTTTTCAATATCTGACGTTTCGCACGGCTTGGGCGACGATTACCGCGCTGGTTATTTCGCTTCTGTTTGGCGGCAAGGTTATAAAAAAACTTGCTGAACTCAAATACGGACAGGAAATCCGCGAAGAACTTTCGGCGGAACATCAAGCCAAAAAAGGCACGCCGACAATGGGCGGAGTTTTGATAATTGGTTCGGTTATTGTTTCGACGCTTCTCTGGGCGCGGGTTGACAGTCTTTATTTGTGGCTGGCACTTATCGCAACGGTTTGTTTTGCCGCCGTCGGTTTTACCGACGATTACATAAAAATTGTCAAAAAGCGCAGTTTAGGATTAACCGGAAAACAGAAACTCGCTTTGCAATTGATAACGGCGATTGGAATTTGGGCGGCGCTTTGGTATTTCGCCAATTATCCTTGGAACATCAGCATCCCGTTTTTCAAAGCAACAGCTTTGCCTGACGGCGTTACATATGTCGGCGCGATAATTTATTTGTTCTTTATCATTTTCGTTCTTTTGGGCGCGTCAAACACGGTCAATCTGACTGACGGAATGGACGGTTTGGCTTCGAGCGTAACATTTATTGCAATGTCCGCGCTGACCGCGCTGACTTACGTGGCAAGCGACCGGCGTTGGGCGGAATATCTTGACATTACGCACAAACCGGAAGCGGCAGAACTGACGGTTTTTTGCGGCGCGATGGTTGGCGCAAGTCTTGGTTTTCTGTGGTATAACGCGCCTCCGGCGGAAGTTTTTATGGGCGATGTCGGCAGTCTTGCAATCGGCGGCGCACTCGGCACGGTGGCGATTTTGACCAAACAGGAATTTCTCCTTCCGTTTATCGGCGGCGTTTTTATTATTGAAGGAGCTTCGGTGATGTTACAGGTCGGATATTTCAAATTTACAAAGCGCACGACCGGCACGGGAAAACGGATTTTTCTGCAAGCGCCGCTTCATCATCATTTTCAGTTTGGCGGTTGGAAAGAATCGAAAATCGTGTTCCGCTTTGTGATTATAGCGATACTTTTTGCGTTGTTGAGTCTTTCGACTTTGAAATTGAGATAAATGGTTTTTGGTCTTTGGTCTTTGGCTTTTGAAGAAATTATATGCAAAAGACGAATTTTGAAAATTTAGAAATTTATCAGTTATCGGAAAAACTTGCTGATGAAATTTGGTCTATTGTTTTTGA
>JACCYR010000134.1 GCA_013696385.1 Acidobacteriota bacterium | reverse complement strand
GCAGCGGTTATTTCGCTGGGAGCGGTCGGTTGTACTTTTTCGCAGGAAAAAACGAATGTTCAGCCGGAAAAAGAAACGATTAAGGGGTGGAAAACAAACGTCGGAAAGCGTTCGATAAATTTGGATGAAATTACGTCGGGCGGTCCCGGCAAAGACGGAATTCCGGCACTCGACGCTCCGAAATTTATTTCAATCGGCGAAGCTCAAAAATGGCTGAAGTCAAACGAGCCGGTGATTTCACTTATTATAAACGGCGAAGCGCGGGCATATCCTTTGCAAATTTTAATCTGGCACGAAATCGTCAACGATGAGTTCAAGGGACAGCCCGTAATGGTTACATTTTGTCCGTTGTGCTATACGGCGCTTGCTTTTGACCGAAAACAGGACGGTAAAATTTTTTCCTTCGGCGTTTCGGGAATGCTCCGGCATTCCGATATGGTGATGTTTGACCGCCAAACGGAAAGCTGGTGGCAGCAGATTTCGGGCGAAGCGATTGTCGGCGATTTGACCGGAAAAACGCTCAAACAATTTCCCAGCCAAATCGTCAGTTTCGGGCAATTTTCCAAAGCCTTCCCCGACGGAACGGTTCTTTCGCGTGAAACCGGGTACAAACGCGAATACGGCAACAATCCTTATCGCGGCTATGATGACATTACCAAAACGCCCTTCCTTTTTCGCGCCGCGCCGAACTCGCGCAACACTAAATCGCCCTAAAACCTTAACAGGCTGTACAGAAACTTTTGGTTTGAATCGGCGGACATTCTACTGTTCCATAACTGCAAAAAACGCAGCAGTCCCCCGCTTTCGGTTTGAGAAGCGCCTTGCATTGGCGGCATTCGTAAAAGAATGCACAGGCATCCGCCGACATCGTTTCCAATTGTTTATATCCGCATTGAGGGCAGGTTATTTTCGATTCTAAAACTATTTTTTCCAAAAATTTACACTCCTTGATTTTTTTAATTTTTCAGTATCCGCCAACCGACGAGCGCGGCAATCCGCAGCAAAGCAACCCGAAAAAGACACTCACACTGCCAATACCCAGAAAAAATCCGCCAAGTTTACTTTTTGATTTTTTTCCGCCATAATTTCTTCAAAATCTACAAATCATCACAACAAACGCAAATTATCCGCCGCCGCTTTTCCTATTTATGGTTTAGAAAGATGCCGCCGCTTTACTGCCGAAACGATTCACTAGACCATATAACTGATATCCGAGGCACTAGTCGGGTAAGCGTAAATCATCGTTTTCAGATCACCTTCTTTCAGCCCCGCACGAACGGCAAGGGCAAAGATATTGATGACTTCCTCGGCGTGAACACCCAGAAGGTGCGCCCCGAGTATTCGATTCGTTTCTTCTTCGACCAATGTTTTATAGCCTGAATATTTCAAGCCGATTCTCCGCGAGGAATACCAACCGGAAGTGTCTTCGTGTTTAACCTTAAACTTTAATCCCTGTTTCGCCGCTTCATCTTCACGCAATCCCACCAAAGCCAGCGGCGGCAGAGTAAACACGACAGTCGGTATTCCCAAGTAATTCGGCTGACGATGATTGCCGTTGAGTAGGTTGCTTGCCGCAATGTGACCTTCCATCGTCGCGACGGGCGTAAGCGGCAGTCCGCCGCTGTCCGCCGCATCGCCGGCGGCATAGATTAGGGGATTTGAAACGCTCTGAAGATATTCGTTGACCCGTATTCCTTTTTTGCAGCGCTCGATGCCCGCCCTCTCCAGATCCAAATCGTCAATGTCGGGAACGCGCCCCGCGCTGTGAACTACCATGTCAGCCTCAAAATTTTTCTGGTAATTTTCCGCCGAAGCGTTGACAATAAATTGTTCGCCGTCTTTTTCGACAGACTCAACCGTAGTGTTTAACCTAAGATCAATACCCAAATCACGGGTCGCCTCATCCAGAGTGTCCACCAGATCGGGGTCAAAGCCTTCCAGGGAACGAGCGCCGCGGTGAAGAATTTGAACATTGGCTCCGGCGCGGGAAGCGATGTGGGCAAACTCGAAAGCGATGTATCCGCCGCCGACAAAAATGATTCGCTTCGGCAGCTTTTCCATTTCCAGAAACGCGGTGCTGTCTGTTAGATATTCTTCACCTGAAATGCCGAGAGGCGCCGGTTTAGCTCCGGCGGCAATGTGGACGAATCGCCCGGTCAGCGTATCGCCGCCGATTTGCACGGTTGTTTTATCGAGAAAATGCGCGCGACCATGAAAGGCGGCGATACCGGCTCCGGCAAAGTTATTTTCCCTTTTGTCGGGAACAGGTTCGGTGAAGGTCTTCTTGAACCGCATCAGTTCTTCCCAGTCAATTTCCGTTGTCCCGGCGGTAATGCCTTTTCCTCTCATACGTTGATTCCAATCAATCAACTCGGCAGCGCCAACCAGCACTTTTTTCGGATCACAGCCGCGCAAGGCGCAGGTTCCGCCAAACGGTCTTGAATCAATAATGGCGACTTCCCAGCCCGCTTTCCGGCATTTGTGCGCCACGGTTGACCCGCCGGCACCCGTTCCAATAACAACGAGATCAAATTTCTTTTCCATCTGTTTTTACATCCTCATTTTTTACTAAAGTCATTTATTTCAGTTTATAACCGGCATCGCGGATACCTTGTCTAATCCTTTCAATCCTAACTTGCTTCGAGTTATAACCGACCGTTACACTCTTTTTTGGATAGCTTGCTTCGGCTGACATTACGCCTTCAATTTTTTTTAACTTTATGCCGAGATGCGACGCGCATCCTTCGCAAGTCATTCCTTCAACCGCGATGACAATCGTTTTTCGGGTTTGATTTTCGGCTTCGACGGCTGCATTTTCAGTGTCTGTCGGCGGTTGTTCGGCTGCTTGACTAACATCCGCAGTTGGTTGCGGTTTGTCCAGAGCCGATACGATATTGCCAGAGTAATATGGGAAAAAAGCAAAGCCGGCGATGGCAACGATTGCCGCCCACAATATTATTTGATTAAAGCGACCAATCGGTTTTGTTGAACAGGCTTGACCTTCGCCGCATTTTTCACGACGAAAATACGTTTGGTAAAAACTAAACGCCAGAGCCAAAACTGCGACCAATAATAAATACGGACGCAGGGTTTCAAAAAAAGCCGCGATGCCGAACGCTCCCCGTGCCGAGCTTATTTATACAGCAAATATTTTTTACGCATCTTTTTGTAGTTTGTTAGTCCCGGTTCCCAGCTTCGTCGGATTTCCTCTTCGGTTTTTCCCGCAATGATTTGTTCCTTAAATTCTCT
>JACCYR010000129.1 GCA_013696385.1 Acidobacteriota bacterium | reverse complement strand
GCGAGAATCTGCTGCATGTTGACAAGGTTGAAACGCACACGCCGCAGTCTTTGGCGGAAAGAAACATCGAGTTTTCAAAACTTGCCGAAGAATATAAAATTGCCGTCTACGACGGTTGGGAATTCGGCGAAGTCGGAGTTTATGACGAGGAAGACGATGAACTGGACGACGATGTAATCGAATAAAGTTTTGTTTGAATGAAAATAATTCTTTACACGAGTTTTGCCTTAATCGCCTTTGCCTTTAATTCAATTTTATGTCAGCTTGCGCTTGGCACACAAGCGATTGACGCAGCGAGTTTTACGGTGGTTCGGCTGATTTCAGGCGCGGTTGCGCTTTTTATAATCAGTTTAGTTTTCGGCAAAAAAGAAACGCTAACGAAAGGCGGAAATTGGTTTTCCGCTTTTTTTCTTTTTACGTATGCGCTTTGTTTTTCGTTTGCCTAGAGCAAATCAAATTTAGATTTACGGGAGCGTTTTGAGTTCCAACTTTAGTTGGCTTTACCAAAAGCCAACTAAAGTTGGAACTCAGAACTTCGTCCTCTGCGGTGAACTTTTTCCATAACTTGTAACTTATGTTTTTATAAATTTCTTTGAAAAATTTAGACCAACAAAAACAACATTTAGAACAGCCAGAAACGGTTAAAACTTTGCGCCTGTGGCAGATGGTTTATCTCGGCAAAGGTACTTTTGCGCGTCAGCTGTTTCACGCTTTTATTTGTGTCGCGCTGCGTCTTTTCTTTCGCCGCATCGAGGCTGCCGGAGTGGATAAAGTCCCGAAAGACGGCGCAATAATTTTTGTTCTTAATCATCCGAACGGTTTAGTTGACCCCGGACTTGTCTTTGTCAGCTTACCGCGCCGCGTTTCCTTTCTCGCCAAATCTACGCTTTTCGATATTCCAATCGGCGGCTATCTTTTGCGGTTAATCGAGGCGTTGCCGGTGTTTCGGCGGATTGATGCGGGCGCGGACAGAGCAAAAAATCAATTCACTTTTCAAAATTGCGAAGAACTTCTGGCGCGTGGTCGCTGTATTGCGATTTTTCCCGAAGGCATTTCGCACAACGAAATCAAACTTCAGCCGATTAAAACCGGCGCGGCGCGAATCGCGCTCGGCGCGTTAGCCGTCGGCAAAGCCAATAATGAATTGGTTGAAAACGGCTTGAAAATAATGGCAGTCGGGCTTTATTACACTTCAAAAACCGCGTTTCGCAGCGAAGCATTGATTCATTACGGTGAAATGTTTGATGTCGAACCCGTCGAACTCGACGAAAACGGCGAACCACCACGCGATGAAGTTTTGCAATTGACGCAGAAAATCGAAGACGCTCTGCAAAATGTTACGCTCAATCTCGAAAATACCGAAGAACTCGAAACCGTCATCAGAGCCGAAGCCCTTTTTTCGTCCGTCTACGAAAATCTGATTTTCAAACAGACGTTGACACAGACTTTTTTGCGGCTTCAAGATTTGGCGGAGAAATATAAATTGTTGGGGCAAAGCAATCCCGCAAAGATGGAAAAGCTGCGCGAAAAGGTTGAAAAATACGAAAGCAATCTGCAAACTAGCGGTTTGACTGTCGAAAGTTTGTCGGTTTTGCAGCACCCGACGGCGTATATTTTTCGTTACTTAATTTTGCGCATTTTGGTTTTACTTCTGTTTGCGCCACTGGCGATCATCGGCGCGATTATTCATTCGCCCGCATATCTTTTTTCCAATCTGCTCGGTCAGATGGTAACGACGCACGGTGCGGACGCTGCCGGTTCGACTTCAAAAATTCTCGCCGCCTGTATTTTTATGCCGCTGACGTGGCTGATTTTTGCCGCAATTGTTTTTTACTTTTTCGGCTGGCAGTTTGCGTTTCTCTCAATTCCGCTTCTTGTCATCTGCGGTTACATTGCTTTGCGCTCGTTTGAAACGCTGATTGATATGCAAATCTGGATAAAAGCGGCGTGGTTTCTGGTTCGGCAAAGAGCATTGTTTTTGCGCTTGTTGGTGGAAAGAAAATTTTTACAAAGAGAAATCAGCGAGATTATTGAGAAAGAATAAATTTAGCTGCAGGTAAACGCGGATTTTTTCTTTCCACAAAACACACTAAAAACCCGAACAGGCAATTTTCCGATAAATTGAATCAAAAAACTATCAAAAAAAGCTCGATATATTGTTGATAAAGATTTGCAAAATGCCTTGTTTTTTCGATGCAGTTTTTTGCTTTACTGCGTCAAGGACGAGTTGTTCAGATTTCATATCTTGGAAACAAAGCGAAACTTGCTTACATTATACTAAAGCAGAAAGACTAGACATTCAATCTCAAAAGGTCTAATGTAAAAACATCTCATTCCAAAATAAAGAGGTTCTATAAATATCAAAGTTATCGGAAAAATACTTGCGATCTTTTTGATTCTGGCGGCAATCTACACTTTTGAACGGAACAACTTAAATAAAATTATTGTTATGGTTTTCTTACTCCTTAAAATGATATCGTTCGGCTAGCTTAAATTTACTCATTCATCAAAACCAAAACCGGGTCAATGTCCGACGCACGCCACGCCGGATAAAGCGCACCGAAAAGACTTCCGCCAATGGCGATAATTATCGCGGTGATAATCCAGCCTTTGCTAAATTCAAATTGCAAATCAAATTGTTTTTGAATCAGAAAAGCGGCGATAAACGAAACCGCAAAACCGAGTAGAACGCCGAAAACGCCAATCATCAACGCTTCGCCTTCGATGACTTTGATGATGAAAGATTTTGATGCTCCCAAAGATTTCAAGATGCCGATTTCCTTGCGCCGTTCGGTAATCGTCGTATACATCGAAAGCAGAACGAAAATCGTGCTGACAAACGCGCCGAGTCCGACCAGAACGCGCAAAAATGTCTTCAAAGACGGAATGCGTTCTTCAGCGTCAATTATCAAATCGCGCGTTAGATTTATTTTATTGCCCGGAAGCAGCTCGTTGATGCGGGCGGTAACCTCGTCAATATCCGCGCCGTCTTTGAGTTTGACCAGAATATATGTGGATTTGCCGGGCGATTCCAGAGCGTTCTGCATTGCCGCCAAAGACATTTTTATTCTTGCGCCGGAAGGCGGCGCGAAAACGCCGACAATTTTATAATTTCTGCCGAAAAGTTCGATTGTGTCATTGAGTTTGTAATTGTCATCGCGCATTTTGCGCTCATCCAAAACGACTTCATCATCGGCTGCGGCGCGACCTTGCACGATTTGTATATTATTCATCTCGGCAAACGGCGACCAATCCACGCCGTCAATCTGCTCCAAACCCCAACGCGCTTTTGTATTCGGCGTGATGTAGCGAATAACGGGAACGGTTAATTTAACACCTTCGATTTCAAGCAATCGTTCGGCGTAAGCGGTATTGACATTGGCGTTTGAACTTTGCAATTCCATTGCGCCCGGACGGGTGAAAATAATTTCTGCTTCCAAGTTAAAAGCACGTTTTGCCATATCGTCTGACACACCACGCGCCAAACCTGTAAAAAGAATGACTAGAACAACGCCTAACGCGACACCGATAACGCTTATCAAGGTGCGAAACGGGCGAGTTTTTAAGTTGGCTAAAACTAATTCGAGCATTTTTGTCAGTAGTCAGTAGTCAGTTGCAATTGGCAACTGACGACGAACAACGGATAACCGACAGATCATTTTATAATTTCTTTCACAAAATCAAAATTTGCCGATTTCTCCCTATTGGTAAAAAGTTCGTTCCGCTTTTGAAAATCTTCGTATAACTTATCATAAGTCGCAATTAAAAAATCGGTTGAAACCTCGCGCGTGTTTTGTTTAGCAGTCTCTAAAGCATTGACAATTTTTTTCTTTGTTAGTTCGGGATTTTCGATGATTTCACTAATCGCGGCGGCAAAATTTTCCGCTATCGGAGTGCATAGCCACATATTTTTGTTGGTCGCATACGACAAAAGTCCGCCCGCATTTGGCGCAACTGTCGGAACACCGGAAGCCATCGCTTCGAGCGGCGCGATGCCGAACGGCTCACGCGGATTCGGATGCACGAAAATATCGCAGTTGGCGTAATAATTTGCCAGAGTTTCTTTGTCGAGATGTCCGAGTTGGATAATTTTATTCGGGATACGCGCTTCGGTTTGTTCCCGCAGCCATTCGGCTTTTGGTCCTGCACCCGCAATTAGCAAGCGATAATCTTTCTCATCTTTGGCGAGAACTTCCATCATTTCAGGCAATAATCCGATATTTTTTTCCGGCGAAATTCTGCCCGCATACAGCAGAATAATCGCGTCTTCAGGGATATTTGTTTTTTGCCGCATTTCGCGTTTTACCGCGTCGGATTTTCTCGTCGGGGAAAATTCCTTGATGTCAACACCACGCGGACAAACGAAAATCCTTTCTTCAATTGCCACTCGCGGAGACCTGAAAAATCGCCAACAAAGATTAATAAACCAATCTTGGCGATATGGATTTGTTTCTTTTTTGACCGAACGATAAAACTCTTCTGCCGTATATGGTGAATTGGCGATATGAAAATCAAACGAAGGAAAATTGTAATTTCCCATAATACATCTTGAAATCCATTCAGCGAATTTTCCACGCGCCAAAAATGAGCCGATGTTGTCGTCCATTCTTTCGCAGGAAAAATGCACGAGCATCGGTCTGCCGAGTTGTTTAAACTTATTTCGGTGAATCATAGCACCGATCAGACTGAGCGTATATTTGTCAGTAACTTCGATTATATCAGGCATTTCAGAGAGCAGAATCTTGCGAATGATTGAACCGTCCGCCATGTATTGCCACGGCATCATCACGCGATAGCGTTTGTCAAAAACCGGCGAAGTTTTAGCCGGAACGTAGTAAATTTTGGCAAAATCGTTGATTTGTTCAACGGCTTCAGTTTCGCCCGGCACAATCAGACGCATATAACGTTTATGACGACCGGCGGCGGCAAGTAAATTATTGTAAGACGTGCTGATGCCGCCCGAATTTTTATGGTAATAGTTGGTTATGTGAACCGACTTAAGGTTTTTTTTTGCACTAAGATTCAAATTATTGCTCAAAGAGTTAGTTTTTTACATATTGACGATAAATCCGCACACCAAAGGCAACAACCAGCGTCCAAACCAGCATAATCGCCCACGCGCCGAGTGCAGTCGTCCACGCCCATGACCATTTACCACGAAAAACGCCGAGTAATGTGCCGATTGCTAGTCCGAAAGCCGAAAAAACTCCGATTGCCGCCAAAATTTTGCCTTTGTTCATAAAACTTAAAATTTGAAGAGGCAAGAAGGTTATAAACTCAAGAATAAGAAGCGGTATTCTTTTCAAATCGCTCCCGAACGATTTCGTTTCGCGTCCCGCGCCGACCAGCAAAACGCCGTGACGCATCACAAATAGATTAAATAAAGCCGACAGCACCGAAAACAAAACTGAAATGCCAAAGGCTTTTTGCCGCGCATTGTTTTCGGAGGCGGCAAAAACATTGCTAAAAAAATGTTCTTGCGAATAATGCGTGATGTATTCAATAGTATGGCTAAAGATCGGCAGCGAAATTGTAACAATCAGCGTTGCCAGCCAAGCCGGTGTCGCACGGCGAAACGACTGGACTAATGAACCGGAAATGCCGGAAGTAACAAATCGAAAAGCTAACTCGATGATAACCGCCGTAAAAGTAACAATCCAAGATTCTTTGCTTGCCTTATAAACCGTAAAATAAAATGAAGCTCGCAAAACTGCGCCAAGCAAAGCAGATTTCCAATTCCATCGCATAATAATCTGAAACGGATGCTGCGCGAGACTGCGGAAAACATCACCGATGGAAATCTCCTGCTCTTCTACTTCTTCCAAATCATCAGCTTCGGCTATCGAGCGATGTATTTCTTCAACATTAGTCATTTATTTATGTCCAAAATACTTTCCGACATTATCGTTAAGTTACAATTTAAATTATTTCTTCTTTCTCAATTTTTTCTTGCCGTCCAAAAACACCTTTGCTTCATTATATGCTTGATAAACAGTTTCAAAAACCGAATCCCATGAGCGCGACAGCGCAAATTCACGCGACAACTTTTTCATTTCCGCCAGTTTTTTGGGATTGTCTATCAATTCGATGGAGTATTTGACAAATTCATCAAAGTTTTTGGCAATAAAACCGGTTTCGCCGTGTTTAACGATAAATTTTGGTCCGCCTTGATTTGTAACCAGAGCAGGAACACCTGAAGCCATCGCCTCTTGCGGAACATTTCCAAAAGCATCGGTTTCCGACGGAAATACGAAAACGTCCATATTAGCATAAGCCTCAGATAATTGCCCACCTTCAAGAACGCCAGTTAGTTCCGCTGTCTGCATATTTTTTTCCAAATATGCACGTTCATCGCCTTCGCCGACGATTAGAAATTTAAAATTATTTTTGCCCGCTTTGAAAAGTGCTTTTTCCAAATCCGCCAATATTCTTACGTTTTTTTCAGAGCGTAGTCTGCCGACAAAACCGAAACGCAAAATGCCGTCATTGACCGTCCGCTTTTCCGTCGAAAAAATTTCCGTATCAACCCCGCGAATCATTAGACGCACAGTTCTTCGCGTTCCTTCGGTCAGCATATCAATCAATTCTTGATTAGGCGCAAGCAGGATTTGCGGCATTCGATAATAAAGTTTTGCGCCGTCTAATATCCTTTTTTCGAGAAAATCGGTAAATGAATAGCAAATATTTTCCGGCAGAAAACTAAATTTTGTTCGCAACCGACAGGCGGCGTATTCATGCAGATTCGTATGCCACGAACCGACCAGCGCAACATCCATTTTCCATGCTAGATACGCGCCGATAATACTAACATCATTTAAGCCTGTAATGTGAAAAACGTCGGGGCGAAATTTTTCCAATTCTTTTTGAACCAGCGAAACGTGCCGCTGAAAAAGCGGATCGTATTTTAAGTCTTCGTCCATCCTGAAAGACAGAGCGGAGCGTTTAAGCGAAACGAAGGTGATATTTGCGTCCTGCGTAACTTCTGTTTTTTTGCCTGCATAGATACACAAAAAAGGATAACCGCGCCGGCGAACGAATCCGGTGAGTTTATTACTTGTCATCGCTACGCCGTTGATTTCTAGAAACGAATCGGGAAAATATGCAACGCGTAAAACTTCTTTCACAATAAAATTAATCTTAAAAAGTTGAGAGGCGGTCAAAGACCGCCGCTCAACAAAAAAAATTATAACCGTACAAATTTATAAAACTGCGTCCGATGAAAGATTGGGCGTAATATCTTCTAAGTTCGGAATCTCAAATTTTGTTTTATCGGCATCTTTTGGCACTCGGTCATATCGTTTCCGCGCCAGAGCAAATACGGGTCGCATCTTTGGACTGCCCAAAACTCCAAGCGTCCAAATCGCTATCCGCAGCCACGCCGGACCGCCGCGTATCCAATGAACTGAAAGCTGGCGCACGCCTCCGCCATCACCGATGTCGAAATAAACGCGGTCAAACCATTTTTGGCGACCTTCGGGAAATTCGGGATAATTTCTCAAAATTTCCGAAAAAGACTGTAATTGGCGCGAGTGAAGCGGCTGCCGATATTCGGGCATCAAAACAACTTCGCTGCGCCGGTCAACGCGGATTTCTTCGGCAAACTCCGCAAAAGTTTTGCTGTTGGTTAGATTGATAACCGTGTTTGGCTGACAGCCGTGACGATCGCCGCCCGTTACAATCGGATAGCCAAACGCTTCTGCCATCTCAATGACGGCTTTATTTTCTGACCACGAGCGAAAACCGTTGATCTCTAATGCGTGAATATAACGACCGTGTTCTTTCAGAAAATTTTTGAGCAAAACCGCATGTTTTTCTTTGCCAACCATTTCAATATCCCAAATCGGATGGTTGAGAACGACCAGAACTTCAGGAAGCGCGCTGAGCATTAAAAACATTTCGCACAAGTTTTCGTTGCTGTGATTTTCTTTATTAAAAGTGTAATCAAGCAAAGTTTTTGTTAGTTCAACGGCGCGGTCTTTCGGCAAATTATGAACGCCGACGTGAAAAAAACCGTATGAATAGGGAACTGTCCATTCCAACGAAATCGGGGCTTGTTCATTGGCAGTGGTTTCGCAGACCTGCAAATTGGCAGCAATACTGTCGTGGTCAGTTATTGATGCGATGGCATCAAGACCTGACTGGTTAATCTGCGTTTTTTCAAGATTATAAACTTCCTGCGGAGTTAAAGGCGGCGACCAATAGCCGGTTGAAAAATCAGGATTTTTGCCTTCGCGGTTCAAATATCTAATTCGTTCCTTGTTCCAAAAATACGAAATAATTGGTAATTTGTCAGCATAATGCGGCACAAAATCAAGCATTTCTTTGGAATGTTCGGTATGACAATGGAGAGAAACACCTGTCTTAGCCTCTTTGCTCAAGTCTTTTGGCTTGTGCAAGATATGCAATCGAGTTTGTTTTAAGTTCATTTCATTCTCCGTAAATTCTCGCGTTAATTAAATCAATAAAACTATCAAATTCAATTAATAAAGTAAATCGTCAGATGTCTAATTATGGTAAAGTGTTGTATTCGTTTGTGTTGACACACCATATTAAGAAGGGAGAGAGCATTTAACCTGCGAAAAGTGTAGCATAATCGTTGGAAAAATAAAGTCTGTCGAAAAAAAATGTCACAAACCAGAAACTTGCGGTGTTCTTCAAATAACAAAGGAAAAAATTCCTGAATTTATTTTATATTTATTCTAAAAGGAGAATGCAGTTATGTCTTGGTTATATTCACTTATTTTCGCCGGGTTGATGTTTTCGACTGAAAGCACTTTACCCGTTCAAACAAATTACGGCTACACGGAATCAAACCTTAGAAAAGTCATCAAACTTGACGAAACCGAAAGATTTGAGCAAACTTATCCGCTTAATGCAAGCGGCAGAGTCAGCGTTTCAAACATCAACGGTTCGATTACAATTGAAACTTGGGACAACCCGCAAGTTAAACTCGAAGCCGTCAAAATCGCCGACAGTAAGGAAAGATTATCGGAAGTTGAAATTAAAATTGACGCGCGGCAGGATTCCTTCAGCGTCGAAACCGATTATGACAATATGAGGAGGAGCAGAAACGGCGACAAAAATCGGAATGACGGCAAACTGCAAGTCGAATTTCATCTAATTGTTCCGCGCGGCGCGATTTTAGACGAAATCGAAACCGTCAACGGTTCGGTCAGTATTTCAAACACGGAAAATTTGACCAAAGCCTCTGCCGTCAACGGAGAAGTCAAAGCGACGAATCTACGTGGCACGGCAAATTTATCAACCGTCAACGGGACGGTCGAAGCCGATTTCGACCAACTGCAAGCGGGAAGTCGCATTTCACTCAACACCGTCAACGGAACGGTAAATTTAACTATTCCGTCTGACGCAAACGCCACCGTCAAAGCCGATACGCTAAACGGAAATATCAATAACGATTTTGGTTTGCCTGTTCGCAAAGGGCAATATGTCGGGCGTAATCTTTACGGCAGAATCGGAAGCGGCGACGTGCAAATTCGGCTTAACAGTGTCAACGGCGCGTTGTCGGTGCGGCGGAAAAACGACGGCAAAAATCCGAATACCGCGACTAATCTTCTTTCGGCTAAAAACAAGGATGATGATTGGGACGATGAAACTTCCGTCAATTCGGTCAAGATAGATAAAGATGTGGCGAAAGCTGTAAAGGAAGCGCAGAAAGAAATTGTGAAAATTCAGCCGGAGATTGACAAAATAACGGCGGATGTAATTAAACAATCAGCCGCCATAATTAATTCCAAAGAGATTCAGGCAGCAATAAAAGAAGCGCAGATACGGCAACAGGAAGTTATGGCGCAAATGTCAAACGCAAATTGGTCGCCCAAGATTGAAAAAAAAAGTGAATCTTTTGCGGTCAAAGGCGTTCCGCAAATTACGATTGAAGCGAAAAACAGCGCGGTCAGCGTGCGCGGTTGGGACAAATCAGAGGTGCAGTATTTTGTAACGAGAATCTCGCAAATGCCCAATCAAATG
The DNA here is from genome assembly GCA_013696385.1 of Acidobacteriota bacterium. Classification (GTDB taxonomy): domain Bacteria; phylum Acidobacteriota; class Blastocatellia; order Pyrinomonadales; family Pyrinomonadaceae. Next base: position 2,818 of record JACCYR010000129.1, on the reverse strand, counting down.
CCGTTGGAATTTAAGGTTGACCATACAGATTCGACAGTAAATATAAATGTCATAAATAACGACGCAGCGCAATTTAACGAACCGAATCGCGTTCGCGTGGAGGTTTTTGTGCCAAAAAAGTCGAATCTGAAAATCGTTGCGAGTGGTGAAATTCGGCTCGAAGGCGTTTCGGGCGAGATTGAACTAATCGGCGCGGACGGCGCGTTGAACGTGCGCGACGCGGACGGCAAACTGCGCTTGACAGCGACGGACGGACGCATCCGCGTAATCGGTTTTATGGGCGAAGTCTATGCTCAAACCAAAGACGGCGATATGAGTCTTGAAGGCGATTTTCAGAAACTTTTTGCACATACCGAAGAGGGCACAATAATTTTGACTTTGCCTGAAAACACTAATGCAAATCTGGCGACAAACAAAGATATTATCAGTGAAGGATTACCTTTGACAAAAGAAAAAGAAAACAATTGGCGCATCGGCAGAGGCGGCGTAGTCTATCAGTTACAAACGACCGATGGACAAATGTTTGTTCGTAACGCAAGCATAATGAAAGCAAATTGATAATAAATTTGTAATATACGAGAGTTTATTTTGCTTTCACGTAATTTTTTTTGAAACTTCCTGACCAAATCTACGTTTTAGTCAAAACAAGTAACTTTAAAATTTGCTTCCTAATCTGAAATTTATTTCTTTTTATAAATACTGAGGTGTCGTATGAAAAAGTTTTACGCTTTTTTTGCCATTATATTTTTTACAATTTATATCCAGGCACAGCCGTCAAATTCAAATACTTCTGATGATTCAGACAATAAAAAGACTGCTGCCGGAAATCCGAAATCAAATCTTCCACCCGAAAAGGCAAAACCGGTATCAGTTCCGAAAATTTCCGCATCGCCCGTAATTGACGGCAAACTTGATGATGAGATTTGGAAGACCGCCGCAATTTTCAAAGATTTTATTCAAACGAATCCGGGCGACAATATTGCACCATCGAAACCGACTGAAGCATATTTGGCTTACGACGAAAAAAATCTCTACATCGGTTTCAAATGCTGGGATGAACGCGACAAAATTCGGGCGACAGTAGCCAAGCGCGACGAAGTTTTCGGTGAAGATAATGTCCGCGTCTGGCTTGACACTTACGACGACCAACGCCGCGCTTACGTTCTTGGCTTTAATCCGTTGGGAATACAGCAGGACGGAATTTTTACCGAAGGGCAAGGACCGGATTTTTCGGTTGACATTGTGATGGAATCAAAAGGCATAATCGAAGATTGGGGCTGGTCGGTTGAAGTTAAAATTCCATTTAAATCTTTGCGTTATTCGGCGGGCAAAGGCAAATTTTGGGGCTTTAACGTGGCGCGAAACATTGACCGGCTTAACGACGAGTTTGATTCGTGGATGCCGGATGACCGCAACATTTCGGGACAGCTAATTAAATATGGCAAAATCGGCGGGCTTGATGAAATAAAAACCGAGCGAACACTGGAAATTACGCCGAGCGTGACGATTTCCGAAAGTGGCAGACGTTTTGCCGTCTATCCAAACACATTTGATTCCGATAGATTTGTTAATCAATCCATCAAACAAGATATTGGCATAACGCTCAAATACACGATTACGCCGAATATAACTTTGGACGCGGCTTATAACCCCGACTTTGCGGAAATTGAAGCGGACGCGCCGGTGGTTACGGCAAACCAACGTTTCCCGATTTTCTTTCAGGAAAAACGCCCGTTTTTTCTTGAAGGCTCGGAAATTTTCCAATCACTACTGCAAGTTTTTTATTCACGGACGATTGTTGACCCTGATTTAGCGGCAAAATTAACTGGAAAAATTGGTAAAACTTCCTTCGGATTTCTTGCCGCTTCCGACAACGCGCCCGGAAATTACGACGAGGATGAACGAAATAATCCGAATCTGCGACCGCGCATCAACGAATTTTTGGACAAAAACGCACTTTTCGGTGTCTTTCGCATCAAGCGTGATTTCGGCAAGGAAAACAACATCGGGTTTTTCGGCACTTACCGTAGTTTTCCCGAACAGCGCAATGTTTTGGGCAGTTTTGACGGGCGTTTCAAACTAAATCCGAAAACAACATCACAATTTCAAGTGGTTGGAACAAACTCGCGCCGGTGTTTCTTTGATGCGACCTTTGAACCGACGCTTAATCCGTTTCAAGCGCGGCGCAACCGCGAAATTTGCGATAACAATCAATATCGAAATTATCGAACCGGAAACGGTTTCGGTTATACATGGAATTTGGATTACACGGAAAAAAATCGCGGCTTTTATCTTGAAACGAGCGGCAGAACAAGAGATTACCGCGCTGATGCCGGTTTTACGCGCCGCACAAACACAAACAGCATTTTTCTCGCTGGACGTTTAAGCACCGAGCCGAAGCCGAAATCAAAAATTATTCGCGTTGACTGGCGACCTGCTGTTTCGACCAAATACGATTGGCAGGGACGCTCGCAGGATATTGGTCTCTCTTCTAATTTTAGTTTCAGTTTTCAGCACAATACTTCCGCCAACTTTCAAACCGGTGTTTTCTTTGAGCGAATTTTTGAAGAAGAATTCGGATTAAAGCGTTCGCCAACGCGAAACGGCGCATTTTTCGGCGAAGGCGAGCGTTCGACGTGGCAGCAATATGCCAGCGGAAACATTAACAGTCAAATTAACAAAAAAGTAGCAGTGGGTTTATTCATCGGCACCATCAACAACGCTTTTGACTTTGATTTCGGCGGCGGTTATCGTTTTCCGCGTCGCAGTCCGGCATATTTGGCTTATCTGAATGAGCGTTTGATAAATCCGAATGCCG